>NZ_JASCPK010000229.1:0-5731 GCF_029959385.1 Pseudomonas sp. PS01303 | reverse complement strand
CGATTGCGGTGGATCAGTTAGATGAAGTTCGACTGTGGCACCGCTATCGCGAGCAGGCTCACTCCTACAAGGGATTTGCGGCGTTTTCAGGTCAGTCTTAAGCAGCGACTTCAGGACTGAGGCGCTGTAGAAAATGCAGAATTACTGCGGATCGCGCGGCGGAATTTCGCAGACGCCAATCCGCTTCGCCGCCCAGCGTTCATAAAGTCCGATCGCCACATCGGCCCCGGCCATCGCAGTCAGGCAACCAAAAGCGCCAGCCGCCCAGATCGACATGCCAGCGGCATACAGCAGCATGATTGCCGAGACACCGCAGATCATGCAGGCGCCGGAGCGCAGGGCCAGGCGGCGCATCAGCGACCAGCCACGGGCGCCCTCTTTGTCAGCGCGCCACATTTCGCCGGACACCCCGCCCACCACGGCAAGGAGGATGACCAGCCAGATCGGCATGTCTGCCAATGCTTGTTGCTCGTTTGTCATGTCACGCCTCCTTGAGGATTTGATGAGTGAAAAGTGTTTGATTTAAGAGAGCGCTGGACTGGAGAGAGCACGCGCAAAAAAGCTCGTCAGTTAATTTACTTCGAGCTTTTCTAATCTACCTGTGAAGGACATTCGGTTGTCAGCGCCTCATTGCAGAGGCGGGGAATTCTTTTTGCTCAATCGATGACCTATAACGACAGGTAAATGCCGAAAGAGCAAATACGTCGACAGCACCATCACATTCAATAAAAACATAACACCGCATGAGAACAGAATGTAGGCGATCGGATTGCGACCAAATAAAGACAGGGGCGCGCGAGCATGAGCCAGATCAGTTTCGCGCATATAAAGCATCCAAAAAACCAAAATCATCAGAAGAACCCAACCCGCCAACAAAGACATCATCTTGAAAAGAGAGCTCTCCTCATACTCGGCATCCTCGAACAATGAGTTCTTCACAACCAGACAAGTAAACAAAACAGAAAAAAATGGAGACAACCATCCTATATAATTAACCACAGTACTGGACAGGGTATAAAATCTTGAAGAAATAAAACCAGCCCCTGTCAGCCAATAGCCGTCGACTATTGACCGGGGCAGTGAAAACATTCCGCTGCGTGCATCGTCAGAAATAAAGAACGCAAAAACAAACAAAGGCGCCCAGGACAGCAAGAGCAAGACCACCGGAATTTTCATTTTAATGAAGCGTTTACCTGAAACCCTCACGACTCCCCCTTATTATTGACCAGTGCCCTCGGCGCGAAAACACCGAGGGCAAATTCCGGTCTAACAGACTTCGCTAGTCCGGCTTAATGCTATTTAAAAAAATAGCCATTGATTTCATCAACTTTCGCCGCATCAATGTACGCAGAGATTAATGCCATCAGCACTGCAACTGCTGGAATGGAAACGATAGCAGGGATACCGAAGAGCGCCAAAACTACGGCCAACAATGCTCCCGCTGCAGACGCGGCGGCAGTGCCGACCGCCATCGATTCGATTTCGAGACCCAACGGTTTCCAGTCACCGGTCTCATAACCAGAAACTGCTTTCTGTCGAATAGCTTCTCCCTGAACAATCTTCCCAACCACGCCGAAGGCTTTACCCAGTCGCGTCAAATTGGCTGCAAAAGTGGCTTTATCCAGTGCCTTCAGAGCATCGGCGACGGCTTTGGAATCCTGGCCACTGAGCTTTGCCCGCGGATTGCTGCGAACCGTTTCAAATGTCGCCATGGCATCGTTGTAGCTGCGGATTTTCTTCCCGGAAATATTGCTCTGAAGATCACGGGCAACCTTACTCATACGCTCGCCGTATTTAGTCAGAATCTCCTCATTGGTGTCTGCCAGAAAGCTCAGACCATCCTTCAAAGACTCTGCCTCCAGATAGGCTTGCGCGGTATTGAGCGCAGGCAGTCTGCCCTCCAGGCTGTTTATTTCCCGCGTGATGACGTCGGCACGATACGCCGTACTGATCAATGAAAGTTCGTGCTCGAAAGCAGCATCGGAAGGCAGTTTTCCGTCCCTTGCCCGCTCGAGGAAACCCTTCAGATCGCTATTTTTGAAATCCACGCCGGGATACTGCGACAGCGCGAAATTCAAAGCCTTCAAGGAATCGTACTTGCGCTGCGACAGCACATTGACGACAGCCAATGCACGGCTGACCCACTCACCAGCCGTTTGCTGCGGGAGAGGTCCTATCCTTGCGTTTTCGGCATCAAGTTCGGACTGCACTTTGGGTTCGACAGCCGCGACATCAGCGTTGTATTGATTGACGATGGGATTGCGTCGCGCAGTCAGCTTTTCGCCCCAGGCACGAATCTCTGCCCACATGGTGGCTTCTTTTACGGCAGCCTGGTTCTCCGTCAGTTGCAAAGCATCAAGAAAACGAAGAACAGACGTGTATTGGGTATTCAACGCCGTGACCGTATCGGCATGCAACTTTGCTGAATAGGCTGCACGATAGGAGCGCTCCCATGCCTTCAACGAGTCGGCATACTGAATCTTGCCTTTTTCAAAATTATTAAACGCCTTCAGTGCGATTTCATTTTGCGTTTTTGGTAACGGGTCACTGCCGAAGAAACTATTCGCCGTAGCGGCATCCGCCTGATAGGCCGCTGCCTTACGTGTGACAAGTGTCTGGCGGACGGACATCTCGCGTTTTACCGCTTCGACGGGAGGTAGACTATTAGTTCCAAATTCCAGTCGCGTCGCCGCCAGTTGAGTTTCAATGGATGCTGCCAACGCCTGCGAGTCCGCGGCATACTGATCTTGCACTGGCTTCAGAATCGCATTGGTAAATGCAACCGTGTAGGAGATGGAGGTGTTGAGCCGTCCCATCACCGTGCTCATTTGATGCGAAGTAAATACCGGCATACCGACATAATTACCAGGAATGAAGTTGTAACCACCGCCATTGCCCCAGTCTCGAACAGGGTCATATTTGTTATCAGGGTATACAAAACTTGTATCAAGCAGAATTGGACCAGCCATGACAATCTCCGAATATCTTGTGCAAACATGCACTTGATGAAGTCGAGCATGTATTACTCAACTTCCGCTCTCTGGCGCTGTTCGAGACTCATCGGTCTTCATGTTATTCAAGGTTCCACAGCGTGGACACTTGATTTGTATTTCGCTATACCGTCCCGCCCGGGCCAGAAGCTTGTTGCACTTTCCACATCTGCATTCCGTTAGCATGTGCAAGTCCCTTTGTTTGTGCATGGTGTCATGCCAATCGCACCTGCCACCTGCGACCCGCCATCTCTCATGCTGTCCCATAGATGGAATTTCAACAGTCCGACCGGCTTGCGAGAGATAGGCATTCCAAAAAGCCCGGCAGTCAACCGCCAGGCTTTTCAGTAATGCGCTCCTTCGCCTCCCTTCAATTCCCGTAACCAAGAAGGAAGCTGACTTTTCGGCGCAACTGGCGCGGTACGAGTCCATTCAGATTGTTTTTCCGACCGCGGTCCCTGCCCGCCGGATAACTGCTTCTGGTGCTTTACGCTGCACACCCGGGTCAGTTGCCAACCCTCTGAACCGTTGAGGCCGGTTCATCGCTGCCTGTTCTTGTCGAACTAAAGAGCTTGTCTTGCCAGCCGCTTTGTCGAGCGGCTTGGTGGCAAGAATATGCATGGATGCATATACAGTCAATGCATAAATGCATTTATTTATGCACAAGAAATGCAAGAACGCATGAAAAGCCGCGTGATTAAAGGTCTTGGTGGCTTTTTCGAGGCGAAAAAAAACCCGCTGAGGGGCGGGTTCTATCTGACGGCGATCTGCTTATCGGGCGTACATGCCCCACCAGAAGACGTGACCAATGATGACGATCTGCTCTTCCTGGATTTCCTGGAAGCTGTAGTCCTCGTCCGGATGTTCGTCACGATTGAAGCTGCGCAAACGGATACCGGTGGGCAGGCGATAGAGTTGCTTCACCCGCAATTGACCGTTGTGGTTGATTGCATAAAGGTCGCCATCGATGATGTCGCCAATGCCGCATTTGCCGGCGTTGACACCGACGGTGGCGCCGTCACGCAGCACCGGCAACATGCTGTTGCCGCGCACGGTCACGCATTTGGCCTGGTCGAATTGCACACCGTTATGGCGCAAGCTGCGCTTTCCGAAGCGCAGACTAGAGCGCTCGCTCTCTTCCACGATGAATCTTCCTGATCCAGCCGCCAATTCAACCTCGCGAAGAAACGGTACCGACACCTCGTCATCATCGACCGGTGTGTCGTCGTCCCACAGGCTTATGTCCTTGAGTTCCGCGTGCACATCGTTGTTGCGCGCGCCAGCGCTCGCCGGCGGCGCATCCGCGCGACCGCGCAACAAGTCGGTGCTCACGGCGAAGTACTCGGCGATCTTCGAGATATGTTTATCCGAGGGATCGACGATCTTCCCGCTGAGAATTCGCGAGAGAGTGGATTGCGGCACGCCGGTGCGACGGTGAAGCTCCGTGGGGGAGATCCCGTGCTGATCAAGCAGTGCTCTTAAGACGGTTGCTACGTTGCGTTTTTGCATAACGCGCATAGTGCTTGAAGTTTTACCTCAAGACAAATGCCAAATTGCATAAAAGGCGCATAAAAAATGCATAAATCAAGGTTTAACGCGTCGAGCCGCCGCGTTGGCGCGTTTGATCCGATCATTGCGCGCCTTTTTGTCGTAATCGTCTTTGGCGCCCATGATGCCACCGGCGGCGTGTACCCAATCGGTGGCGGTGCAGCCGGTGAGCAAAATGGCTGAGGTAAAGATTGAAGCGAAGATCACTGCGGTTTTCATTGGAAGGTTTCCTGAGGTCATTGCCACATACATCGTTCACAACGGCGGCTGTCACTCAACCACAAGCCGCTGCAATTTTTCCTCGGCGCGTTCGAGCCTGGCTTCGTGCTTCTTGATGACTTTCACATCGCCGTACTGACGCGCTGCTTTCAGATGGTTTTGACGGCGCCGCACTTCGGCTTCGGCCTTGCGAATCGCTCTTGAATGATCATCCTCGGCAGAGGGCTCTCGGCAATAACGCTCGACATTGGCCAGCGCCTGCTCAAGTCCGGCCTGGCGATAAACGTTATCCGCCGCTTCTGCACGGTCTATTTGGCGAATAATTTCAGCGCGGCGCTCGGCGCAACTTTGTCGCGAGTCGGCGAATGAGTTTTCAATGATTAATACGCCGCTGACTGCGAGGGACAGACTGCAGAAAATACTGAGTTTCATGAGGCATACCCCAAGTAACTTCTCTCGCCATAATGCCCACCGAAATAGCTGACGCGAGACCAGGCATCGCGACAATTCAAGTTTCTTTGTATCGCAGTTAATGCTGCCATGACCATGTCGCGACAACGTGCCTTGCACATCGGAAAGTGTTCAACCATCCACGCCATCGGCACATAAACATGATCAAAACACAGCAATACCGGGATCCGTTCTGACAGTGTGGAAATACTTACCTCTTTTTCTTTCCCACCCACCGCCGCCGCAACAAACACAGTGCCTTGTCTGTTTATCGCAATTGATCGTTTCCAGACTGGAGCCTGAACGCCATATGCACTGCGCACACAAAACCAGAGCATGTATAAAACCCCTCAACACTCTAAACATCGTCACATTCTTCAAGGCAATAAAAACAGCCGAACTGCGCGGACTCTTCGGTGCCGTCACAGAGGCTGTTAGCTTGAATCGTTTCCTTTGTAGGAGCTGCCGAAGGCTGCGATCTGTTGATCTTCCTAAAGCAAGATCAACAGATCGCAGCCTTCGGC
>NZ_JASCPK010000228.1:0-5784 GCF_029959385.1 Pseudomonas sp. PS01303 | reverse complement strand
TTTAGATGCACTTACCCATCCTGTGGGAGCGAGCTCGCTCGCGAAGGCGGTGTATCAGTCAATTAATGCATCGACTGACGCGACGCCTTCGCGAGCAAGCTCGCTCCCACAATGGGATCCGGGGTTATTTCGGGACGCAGGTCAGTTTGATGCGCAACTTGATGATCGAGCGGGTGAACTTGGCCGTGGCGTTTTTATGTTTGCCGGCCGGAACATCGATGCTGCGGGTACGCGGCGCCTCGGGGCCGTTGCTGAAAACGGCCTTGCACGTCGCATCGACATCGCCGTAGTTGGCGACCCGAATGGAGCCGATGTCGTTGTCGGTGTCGTAGGTTTCGTAGTCGATCTTCAAACCGTTGAGATCCTTTTCCACGTCGATCGGGTACGCGAACGCCGTCAGCGGCAGCAGCGCCAGCAACACACAACAGAATTTTTTCATTCGGCAGTCTCCATGAGGGACCGCCAGCTTAGGACAAGAGGAGCTATTGATGAAAGCGCCCCGCGTGACCCTGGATCAATGGCGAACATTGCAGGCCGTGGTCGACCATGGCGGATTTGCCCAGGCCGCCGAGGCCCTGCACCGCTCGCAATCGTCGGTGAGCTACACCGTCGCGCGCATGCAGGATCAGCTCGGCGTGCCGCTGTTGCGCATCGATGGGCGTAAAGCCGTGCTCACCGAAGCCGGCGGCGTGTTGCTGCGCCGTTCGCGGCAACTGGTGAAACAGGCCAGCCAACTCGAAGACCTCGCCCATCACATGGAGCAAGGCTGGGAAGCGGAAGTGCGGCTGGTGGTCGACGCCGCTTACCCGAGTGCTCGCATCGTCCGCGCACTGACCGCGTTCATGCCGCAGAGCCGTGGCTGCCGCGTGCGTCTGCGTGAAGAGGTGTTGTCGGGTGTGGAAGAAGTCCTGCTCGAAGGCGTGGCCGATCTGGCCATCACCGGCCTGAGCATTCCCGGCCACCTCGGGGCGGAATTGAGCGACGTCGAGTTCATCGCCGTCGCCCACCCCGATCACCCGCTGCACCGGCTCAATCGCGAACTGAGTTTTCAGGATCTGGAAACGCAGATGCAAGTGGTGATCCGCGACTCCGGCCGCCAGCAACCCCGCGATGTCGGCTGGCTCGGCGCTGAACAGCGTTGGACGGTCGGCAGCCTCGCCACCGCCGCGACATTTGTCAGCAGCGGTCTGGGTTTTGCCTGGTTGCCTCGGCACATGATTGAACGAGAACTCAAGGATGGCTCGCTCAAGCTGCTACCGTTGGACAGGGGCGGCACCCGCAACTCCAGCTTCTATCTGTATTCGAACAAAGACAAACCCCTGGGCCCGGCGACGCAAATCCTCATCGAACTGCTGCGCACCTTCGATACGTTGCCTTTGGATGCGCCGTACGCCGCCCCTGAACAAGCCTGACACGGAGTCCACCGATGGCGTATTTCGAGCACGAAGGTTGCAACCTGCACTACGAGGAATACGGCCACGGTACGCCGTTGCTGCTGGTTCACGGGCTCGGTTCGAGCACGCTGGACTGGGAAATGCAGATCCCGGCACTCGCCGCGCACTACCGGGTGATCGTCCCGGATGTCCGCGGTCACGGCCGTTCGGACAAACCCCGTGAGCGCTACAGCATCGCCGGTTTCAGTGCAGACCTGCTCGCGCTGATCGAACATTTGAACCTCGGCCCGGTGCATTACGCCGGGCTGTCCATGGGCGGCATGATCGGTTTTCAGTTCGCCGTCGATCACCCGCAATTGCTCAAGAGTCTGACCATCGTCAACAGCGCGCCCGAAGTGAAATTGCGCAGCCGTGATGACTATTGGCAGTGGTTCAAACGCTGGAGTCTGATGCGCGTGCTCAGCCTCGAAACCATCGGCAAAGCCCTCGGCGGCAAACTTTTTCCCAAGCCGGAACAGGCCGATCTGCGGCAGAAAATGGCCGAACGCTGGGCAAAAAACGACAAACGTGCTTATCTCGCCAGCTTCGATGCGATTGTCGGTTGGGGCGTTCAGGAACGACTTTCCCGCGTGACCTGTCCAACCCTCATCGTCAGCGCCGACCGCGACTACACACCCGTCGCGCTGAAAGAAACCTATGTAAAACTGCTGCCCGATGCGCGGCTGGTGGTGATCGACGATTCGCGCCACGCCACCCCGCTCGACCAACCGCAACGCTTCAATCAAACGCTGCTGGAGTTTCTCGCCACAGCCGACCTTCAATCTCAGGATCACTGACCCATGCTGAAAAAACTCGCCCTCGCCGCCGGTACCGTTCTGTTTGCCGCCAACCTGATGGCAGCGACGCCAGCCAAGGCGCCACACGTGCTGCTGGACACCACCAACGGCCAGATCGAAATCGAGCTGGATCCGGTCAAGGCGCCAATCAGTACCAAGAACTTCCTTGAGTACGTCGACAGCGGCTTCTACACCAACACCATTTTCCACCGCGTGATTCCGGGCTTCATGGCTCAGGGCGGCGGTTTCACCCAACAAATGCAACAGAAAGACACCAAGGCACCGATCAAGAACGAAGCCAGCAATGGTCTGCACAACGTTCGCGGCACGCTGTCGATGGCGCGCACTTCCAACCCGGATTCGGCCACCAGCCAGTTCTTTATCAACGTGGCTGACAACGCCTTCCTCGACCCGGGCCGTGACGCCGGTTACGCGGTATTCGCCAAAGTGGTCAAGGGCATGGACGTGGTCGACATCATCGTCAACTCGCAGACCACCACCAAAAGCGGCATGCAAAACGTGCCTGTCGACCCTGTGATCATCAAGTCGGCCAAGCGCATCGACTGAGTACTGCAGGGCATATCGAGCGGCGCCGGGCTGATCCCGCGCCGCTCACACTGATAAAAGGAGAGCCCGCATTCCGGGCGGTTATCTGATGCTCTATCGCCGTTTCGAACAACTGATCGACATATTCCGCGACGCCCCCACGGCGTCCCCTCCAGACCGTGTCTGGCCCTTCTATGTTTACTACCTCAAACAGGTCTGGCCGAGTTTCGCCGCCCTGCTCGTCGTTGGCCTCTTCGCCGCGTTGATCGAAGTGGCGCTGTTCAGTTACCTGAGCCGCATCATCGACCTGGCCCAAGGCACACCGAATCCGAATTTCTTCAGCGACCACGCCCTCGAACTGACGTGGATGGTGGTGGTTGCCCTCGTGTTGCGGCCGATCTTTTTCGGCCTGCACGACCTGCTGGTGCATCAGACGCTGAGCCCCGGCATGACCAGCATGATCCGCTGGCAGAACCACAGCTATGTGCTCAAGCAGAGCCTGAATTTCTTCCAGAATGACTTCGCCGGGCGCATCGCCCAACGCATCATGCAGACCGGTAACTCGCTGCGTGATTCTGCGGTGCAAGCGGTGGATGCGCTGTGGCACGTGGTGATTTACGCGATCAGCTCGCTGGTACTGTTCGCCGAAGCCGACTGGCGTTTGATGATCCCGTTGCTGCTGTGGATTGCCGCCTACATCGGCGCGCTCTACTACTTTGTGCCACGGGTCAAACAACGCTCGGTGGAAGCCTCCGACGCGCGCTCGAAACTGATGGGGCGCATCGTCGACGGTTACACCAACATCGCCACGCTGAAGCTGTTCGCCCACACCAATTTCGAACAGCACTACGCCAAGGAAGCCATCGAAGAACAGACCGTCAAAGCGCAACTGGCCGGTCGCGTGGTCACCAGCATGGACGTGGCGATTACCACCATGAACGGCTTGCTGATCGTCGGCACCACCGCGTTGGCCCTGTGGTTGTGGACGCAATCGTTGATCACCGTCGGCGCGATTGCGCTGGCGACCGGTCTGGTGATTCGCATCGTCAACATGTCCGGCTGGATCATGTGGGTGGTCACCGGCATTTTCGAAAACATCGGCATGGTGCAGGACGGTCTGCAAACCATCGCACAACCGGTCAGCGTCACCGATCGCGAAGACGCCAAACCGCTGCAAGTGGCCCGCGGTGAAGTGCGTTTCGAGCACGTCGATTTTCACTACGGCAAGAAGCGCGGGATCATCGGCGACCTCAACCTGAACATCAAACCGGGCGAGAAAATCGGTTTGATCGGGCCGTCCGGCGCCGGCAAATCGACCTTGGTCAACCTGCTGCTGCGCCTGTACGACGTCGAGGGCGGGCGCATTTTGATCGACGGGCAGAACATCGCCGACGTCGGTCAGGAAAGCCTGCGTGCGCGCATCGGCATGATCACCCAGGACACCTCGCTGCTGCACCGCTCGATCCGCGACAACTTGTTGTACGGCAAACCGGACGCGACCGATGCCGAGTTGTGGGACGCGGTGCACAAGGCACGCGCCGATGAGTTTATTCCGTTGCTGTCGGACGCCGAGGGCCGCACCGGTTTCGATGCGCACGTTGGCGAGCGCGGGGTGAAATTGTCCGGGGGACAGCGTCAGCGCATCGCGATTGCGCGGGTGCTGCTCAAGGACGCGCCGATCCTGATCATGGACGAAGCGACCTCGGCGCTGGACTCGGAAGTCGAAGCGGCGATTCAGGAAAGTCTGGAAACGCTGATGCAGGGCAAAACCGTGATCGCGATTGCGCACCGGCTCTCGACGATTGCGCGGATGGATCGGCTGGTGGTGCTGGAGAACGGCAAGATTGCCGAGAGCGGTACTCATGCTGAGCTGCTCGCGCATCGCGGTTTGTATTCGCGGCTGTGGGCGCACCAGACCGGGGGGTTCGTCGGTATCGACTGATGCACTGAATGATCGTTCCCACGCTCCGCGTGGGAACGCAGCCCATGACGTTCCGCGTCACTGGACGCGGAGCGTCCCTTGAGGCATTCCCACGCAGAGCGTGGGAACGATCACTGTAGGAGCTGCCGCAGGCTGCGATCTTTGCTTTTTGCCCTGCTGGAAATCCGTAAAAACCCTGCTGTACTCAGCCAAGGCTTCGGAACGGAGCCTGTCGTAAGTCTGCAAGGACGCACAACTCGATGCAGTCTCGATAGCAGCGCTATCAAGGACTCTTCTCATGTCTCTGTTGAAACGTTCAGCTACGGAGTTGTTGGGTACGTTCTGGTTGGTGTTGGGTGGTTGCGGCAGTGCGGTGATCGCCGCGTCTTCGCCGTTGGGTATCGGTGTGCTGGGGGTGGCCCTGGCGTTTGGTCTGACGGTGCTGACCATGGCGTTCGCCATCGGCCACATCAGCGGATGTCACCTCAACCCGGCCGTGTCGGTCGGTCTGGTCGTCGGCGGTCGATTCCCCGCCAAAGAGTTGCCTGCTTACATCATTGCCCAAGTGCTCGGCGCGATCCTCGCGGCGGCGTTGATCGCTCATATCGCCAGCGGCAAGGAAGGTTTCGATATTGCCTCCGGCCTCGCGTCCAACGGTTATGGCGAGCATTCTCCCGGCAAGTATTCGATGGCGGCAGGGTTTGTCACTGAGCTGGTGATGACCGCGATGTTCGTGATCATCATCCTCGGCGCGACCGACAGACGCGCGCCACCGGGACTGGCACCGATTGCGATTGGTCTGGGCCTGACGCTGATCCACCTGATCTCGATTCCGGTCACCAACACCTCGGTCAACCCGGCGCGCAGTACCGGGCCGGCGCTGATGGTGGGCGGCTGGGCGATTGCGCAGTTGTGGATGTTCTGGGTCGCGCCGCTGATAGGCGCAGTGGTCGGCGGCGGGATCTACCGCTGGCTGGGCAAAGAAGAAACCTGAGCCCAACACAATTCCCGTGTAGGAGCTGCCGAAGGCTGCGATCTTTTGATCTTGGTTTTAAAAAGGCCAGATCAAAAGATCGCAGCCTTCGGC
>NZ_JASCPK010000227.1:0-5995 GCF_029959385.1 Pseudomonas sp. PS01303 | reverse complement strand
ACACATGACCCTGTAGGAGCTGCCGAAGGCTGCGATCTTTTGATCTTGTTATTTTGAAGATCAAGATCAAAAGATCGCAGCCTTCGGCAGCTCCTACAGGGGAAAGACAAAAACAAGAGGATTTTCTCATGGCTAAAATCGGATTTATCGGCACCGGCATCATGGGCCACCCAATGGCTTCGAACCTGCAGAAAGCCGGTCACAGCCTGTTCCTGTCGGCGCACCACGACGCCGCCCCGGCCGATCTGGTTGCCGCTGGCGCCGTCGCCCTGGCCAACCCGCGCGAAGTCGCGCAGGAAGCTGAATTCATCATCGTCATGGTGCCGGATACCCCGCAGGTAGACGACGTACTGTTCCGCGCTGACGGCGTTGCCGCTGGCCTGAGCAAAGGCAAAATCGTGATCGACATGAGCTCGATCTCGCCGACCGCCACCAAGGCGTTCGCTGCGAAGATCAACGAGAAAGGCGCGCAATACCTCGACGCACCGGTATCCGGTGGTGAAGTCGGCGCCAAAGCCGCGACCCTGAGCATCATGATCGGTGGCGACGCCGATGCCTTCGAACGCGCTCTGCCGCTGTTCCAGGCCATGGGCAAAAACATCACCCTGGTCGGTGGCAATGGCGACGGTCAAACCGCCAAAGTCGCGAACCAGATCATCGTTGCCCTGAACATTCAGGCCGTCGCTGAAGCCCTGCTATTCGCTTCGAAAAACGGCGCTGATCCGGCCAAAGTGCGTGAAGCACTGATGGGCGGTTTCGCGTCCTCGAAGATCCTTGAAGTGCACGGCGAGCGCATGATCAAAGGCACTTTCGATCCAGGCTTCCGCATCAGCCTGCACCAGAAAGACTTGAACCTGGCCCTGCAAGGCGCCAAAGAGCTGAACATCAACCTGCCAAACACCGCCAACGCCCAGCAAGTGTTCAGCACCTGCGCAGCGATCGGTGGCAGCAACTGGGATCACTCGGCGCTGATCAAAGGTCTGGAACACATGGCCAACTTCTCGATTCGCGACAACAAATAAGCCCTGCCCCGTCGCTCGTTCCCACGCTCTGCGTGGGAATGCAGCCCGGGACGCTCCGCGTCCCTGCTGAAGCGGACGCAGAGCGTCCATTGAGGCATTCCCACGCAGAGCGTGGGAACGATCATCAGCATTAACCAAGAACAATAAGATTGGGAGCCCGCCATGTCGGTCGATCCGCAACAACTGCTGCGCGAGCTGTTTGCCACAGCCATCGACGCGGCCCATCCGAACCAAGTCCTCGAAGCCCATCTGCCTGCCGATCGTACTGGCCGGGTGATCGTCATCGGTGCCGGCAAAGCCGCTGCTGCGATGGCGCAAGTGGTCGAGAATTGCTGGGAAGGTGACGTGTCTGGCCTGGTGGTGACCCGCTACGGTCACGGCGCCCCGTGCGAAAAAATCGAAGTGGTCGAAGCCGCGCATCCGGTGCCGGACGCTGCCGGTCTGGCCGTGGCCAAACGCGTGCTCGAACTGGTCAGCAACCTGACCGAGGACGACCGCGTAATCTTCCTGCTCTCCGGCGGTGGTTCTGCCCTGCTCGCATTGCCGGCCGAAGGCATCACCCTCGCCGACAAGCAGTCGATCAACAAAGCCCTGCTCAAATCCGGCGCGACCATCGGCGAGATGAACTGCGTGCGCAAGCACCTCTCGGCGATCAAGGGCGGCCGTCTCGGCAAGGCCTGCTGGCCTGCCACTGTTTATACCTACGCGATTTCCGATGTGCCGGGCGACCTCGCCACGGTCATCGCTTCCGGCCCGACCGTGGCCGATCCAAGCACCTCCGCCGAAGCACTGGCGATCATCAAACGCTACGGCATCGAGATTCCCGTTTCCGTGCGCAACTGGTTGCAAAGCCCTGAGTCGGAAACCGTCAAACCCGGTGATCCGAGTCTTGCGCGCAGCCACTTCCAATTGATCGCCCGTCCTCAACAATCGCTGGACGCGGCGGCAGTGAAATGCCGTCAGGCCGGGTTCAGCACGCTGATCCTCGGCGACCTCGAAGGTGAGTCGCGCGAAGTGGCGAAAGTCCACGCCGGCATCGCCCGCCAGATCATCAACCATGGCCAGCCGTTGGCAGCGCCGTGCGTGATTCTCTCCGGCGGCGAAACCACCGTGACCGTGCGCGGCAATGGCCGTGGCGGACGCAACGCCGAGTTCCTTCTGAGCCTGACCGAAAATCTCAAAGGCCAGCCCGGCGTCTATGCCTTGGCCGGTGACACCGACGGCATCGACGGCTCGGAAGACAACGCCGGCGCGATCATGACCCCGGACAGCTACGCCCGCGCCGCCGCCCTCGGTTTGAGCGCCAGCGACGAGCTGGATAACAACAACGGCTACGGCTATTTCGAGGCGCTCGATGCGCTGATCGTCACCGAGCCGACCCGCACCAACGTCAACGACTTCCGCGCCATTCTGATCCTTGAGAGCTGCAAATCATGACGCCTGATAAAAAGGTAAAAATCCTCGCCACCCTCGGGCCCGCCGTCGACGGCATCGAAGAGATCCGTGAACTGGTCGAGGCCGGGGTGAATATCTTCCGCCTGAACTTCAGCCACGGCGATCACGCCGACCACGCCAAACGCTATCAGTGGATCCGCGAAGTCGAGCGCCAGCTCAACTACCCGCTGGGCATTCTGATGGACTTGCAAGGGCCGAAACTGCGCGTCGGCAAGTTCGCTGACGGCAAGGTGCAACTGCATCGCGGTCAGGCCTTCCGTCTCGATCTGGACGCGACACCGGGCGATCAGCGCCGAGTGAATCTGCCGCATCCGGAAATCATCGAAGCGCTGGAAGCGGGCATGGATCTGCTGCTCGACGACGGCAAGCTGCGTCTGCGCGTAGTCAGCAAATACGCCGATGCGATCGACACCACCGTGCTCAACGGCGGCGAGTTGTCGGATCGCAAAGGCGTGAACGTACCGCAAGCCGTGCTCGACCTCAGCCCGCTGACCGCCAAGGATCGCCGTGACCTGAGCTTCGGTCTGGAGCTGGGTGTGGATTGGGTCGCGCTGTCGTTTGTGCAGCGTCCGCAGGACATCATCGAAGCCCGCGCACTGATCGGCGACAAAGCCTTTTTGATGGCAAAAATCGAGAAGCCTTCCGCCGTTGAACAACTGCGCGAAATCGCTGAATTGAGCGACGCGATCATGGTGGCTCGCGGCGACCTTGGCGTTGAAGTGCCGGCCGAAAGCGTGCCGCAGATCCAGAAAAACATCATCACTACCTGCCGCGAACTCGGCAAACCGGTGGTGGTGGCGACGCAGATGCTTGAGTCGATGCGCTTCTCCCCTGCCCCGACCCGCGCCGAGGTGACTGACGTCGCCAATGCCGTGGCCGAAGGTGCCGATGCAGTGATGCTGTCGGCGGAAACTGCGTCCGGAGAGTACCCGCTGGAAGCCGTGCAGATGATGAGCAAGATCATCCGCCAGGTGGAGAACGGCCCGGATTATCAGACTCAGCTCGACGTCAGCCGGCCGAAGGCTGAAGCGACCGTGTCCGATGCGATCAGCTGCGCGATCCGTCGCATCAGCAACGTGCTGCCGGTGGCGGTGCTGGTCAACTACAGCGAGTCGGGCACCTCGAGTCTGCGTGCAGCGCGGGAACGGCCGAAAGCGCCGATCCTCAACCTCACGCCGAACCTGCAAACCGCGCGTCGTTTGAGCGTGGCGTGGGGGATTCACTCGGTGGTCAACGATCGCCTGCGTCAGGTCGACGAAGTCTGCTCAACCGCACTGGAAATCGCCCAGGCCCAAGGCATGGCCGAGCGTGGCGACACGCTGCTGATTACTGCCGGTGTGCCGTTTGGCCAGCCTGGATCGACTAACTCGCTGCGGATCGAAACGTTGATCTGACCCACATTCCCAATGTGAGTACAAAACCTGTGGCGAGGGGATTTATCCCCGATTGACTGCGCAGCAGTCACAGCTTTTCGGACATGACAGTTTTCACAGAAAAACCGCATGCACCGAATTTGGGGCCGCTTCGCAGCCCATCGGGGATAAATCCCCTCGCCACAGTGACTTGCAAGACCTTTTGATGTTCCAACTGCCCAGATTTTCTCAACATGCCTGCCAATCATTTCAACACCCACTGCCCCGACTGGGCCGAGGCTTTGCTCAACGGTTTCAGTCAAATATTCCTCCAGCGCCATCCGCTGTGCGGCCTGCTGTGCCTGTTGGCGATCCTGCTGACAGCACCCGTACTGTTCGCCGGGGCGCTGCTCGGTGCCGTCGCCGGATTGCTCACCGCGCAACGCCGCAATTACGCCAAGGCTGATCGCCAGGCTGGACTGTTCAGCTACAACGGCATCTTGCTCGGTCTGCTGCTGAGCCTGTATTTCCCATGGTCGCCGATGCTGCCACCGCTGATTCTCGCCGCCGGCGGCTTGAGCGCGATGGTCACGCAGCAGTGGCTCAAACATGTCTACAGCAGCCGCTCCATACCGGCTTACACCTCGCCGTTCGTGGCGATGAGCTGGGTTCTGCTGCTGTTCGCCGAACCGTCGGCGCCGATGGCACACGTCGAAATGAGCACGCTGAACCTGCTCGCCGCCGAACTGCGGGGCCTCGGCCAGGTGATGTTTCTCGGTCATCCACTGGCCGGCGCATTGGTCGCCATCGGTTTGCTGGTCGCTGATCGCCGCGCGTTTTGCTGGGCGCTGCTGGCGTCGGCGATCGGCCTCGGTTCCAGTTTGCTGCACCACGAAACCAGCGTCGCACTGCTCGGCATCGGCAGCTACAACGCCGTGCTCGCCGCCCTCGCCTTTTCGTCGCAACGTCAACAACCGTGGTTGCCGCTGCTCGGCATCGTCCTCGCGCTGCTGGTCACGCCGTTGTTTGCAGCGGTTGGCCTGGCCACTTTGACCGCGCCATTTATCCTCGCCGGCTGGCTGATCCGCGCCGGGATTCAGATGCTCGGAAAAGCGTCGGTCGAGCGTGCGCCTTGCGCTCACGGGGAGAATCAACCTAGGCTGCGCTGATCTTTGATTCAGGCGTTTTCCATGGACAGCAGCAACAATTGGCGCGAACGGCTCTACGTCATGATTTTTCAGAGCGACACCCTCGCCGGGCGTCGCTTCGACGGCATCTTGCTGTTGATCATCCTCGCCAGTCTGGTGATCGTGATGCTCGACAGCATCGACAGCATTCACCAGAACTACGCGAATGTGCTGGCCTACATAGAGTGGGGCTTCACGATCATCTTTCTTGGCGAGTACATCCTGCGTCTGTACTGCTCACCGAAGCCGCTGCGCTACGCCTTCAGTTTTTACGGGTTGGTGGATTTGCTGGCGATCGTGCCCGGCATCCTTGCGCTGTATTACAGCGATGCGCAGTACCTGCTGATCATTCGGATCATCCGCATGCTGCGGATTTTCCGCGTGCTCAAACTCAGCCCGTACCTCAAACAAGCCAACTATTTGATGTCGGCGCTGCGCGGCAGCAAGCAGAAGATCGTCGTGTTTCTGGTCAGCGTCTGCACGCTGGTGACGGTATTCGGCACGCTGATGTACGTGATCGAAGGCCCGGAGCATGGCTTCACCAGCATTCCCAAAGGCATCTATTGGGCGATCGTCACACTGACCACCGTGGGCTTCGGCGACATCGTGCCGAAGACGCCGTTGGGTCAGGTGATTTCGTCGCTGGTGATGATCACCGGTTACTCGATCATCGCCGTGCCCACCGGTATTTTCACCGCCGAACTGGCCAATGCGATGCGCGGTGAACAGCTGCAGCACGACTGCCCGGTGTGCAAGAAAAACAGCCACGAACACGGCGCGGCGTTCTGCTCGCGGTGCGGCAATCAGCTATTCAAGAAAGTGGAATAAGCAAAGAGCTTTTTAATCTTTAAGCGACTATGCACAGCCCGTTATAGTCGTGGCAATTAAACATCACCCCCCCAATGTAGGAGCTGCCGAAGGCTGCGATCTTTTGATCTTGGTTTTATGAGATCAAGATCAAAAGATCGCAGCCTTCGGC
>NZ_JASCPK010000226.1:0-6033 GCF_029959385.1 Pseudomonas sp. PS01303 | reverse complement strand
CAATTCCTCAGACAAAGCATTGCCGTCTGACACACCGCTTTCGCGAGCAGGCTCGCTCCCACATTTTGGATTGTGGTGTTCTCAGGCTGGGCTATGTTCTTCCATCGCGGCCTTGTAAATGGAGTTCTTCGGCTGCGCAAACAACCGCTCCATCATCGGTTCAAAGAAGCTCAACGGCAGCGTGTCATACGCCGGATCAAACGCCGCCGCATCGTACTTGGCGCAAAACTCGGCCGTCGCCTGATACTGCGGATGCCCGGCGAACTGCTCGCGCAAATGCCGATCCATGCCCAAGTGATGAAAGAAGTAATAACCCTGAAACACCCCATGTTTCTCCACCATCCACAAGTTATCAGCACTGACGAACGGCTTGAGAATCGCCGCCGCAATGTCCGGATGGTTGTACGAACCCAGAGTGTCGCCAATGTCATGCAGCAACGCGCAGACCACGTATTCCTCGTCGCGACCATCACGAAAGGCGCGGGTCGCGGTTTGCAGTGAGTGGGTCAAGCGATCCACCGGGAAGCCGCCGAAGTCGCCTTCAAGCAATTTCAGGTGAGCCATGATCCGCGAGGGCAATTGTTTGGCGTAGGCGCTGAAGTCCGAGGCGATGATCGCCCAGTCTTCCTGCGTGCCATCCTTCATATGGGTGAAACGGGCATTGGCATTCATCGGCAAACCTCGTGTTTCTTATTGTTTAGAACGCCACGCGACCCAGGATCATGTCGCGGTACATGACGAAATCGCCGAGCAGGCTGTACAGCGGATGCTGGAAAGTCGCCGGCCGGTTCTTCTCGAAAAAGAAATGCCCGATCCAGGCAAAGCTGTACCCCGCCAATGGCACGGCCAATAACAGCAGCCAGGCGCCTTTGGCGATGGTCATCGCCAGAATGAAAATAACCAGCGTGGTGCCGATGAAATGCAGACGCCGGCAGGTGCTGTTGTTGTGCTCACTGAGGTAATACGGATAGAACTCAGCGAAGCTGTTGAATTGCTTGATGTTTTCCACGACCGCGTTCTCTGTGGTTATTGTTCTGGCGACGAGTTGTTCTGCGGGTAGCTTATTTGAGTCTAGAGTGATCATTGGCGTGGGCCAGTGACAATCGGCGCCACTTTAGTATCCTTCGAAAATCAGGCCGTAACATGCGGCCCATCATGTAAAAGAAAAACGCCATGAGCGAACGAACGACTTCTGCAAGCTGGGCGATGGGGATTGTCAAAGCATTGGAGATGGACGGCCTGGATTGCCGGGTTTTGTTCAAGCAACTGGGGCTCGATTACACGGCTCTGGATGATCCGGATGCACGCTTCCCGCAAGATTCCATGACCCGGTTGTGGCAACGGGCGGTCGAGCTGTCCGGTAATCCGGCGATCGGCCTGAACATGGGCAAAGTGGTGCGACCGGCATCGTTTCATGTCGCCGGTTACGCGCTGATGTCGAGCAATACGCTCGCTGAAGGCTTTCAACGGCTGGTGCGCTATCAGCGGATCATCGCCGAAAGTGCCGACCTGAGTTTTCGTCTGCTCGAAGAAGGCTATGCGCTGATTCTGACCGTGCATGGCGATCATCTGCCGCCGACCCGACAAAGCGCTGAAGCCTCGCTGGCCTGCGCGTTGGGCCTGTGCGGCTGGTTGAGCGGGCGTACGCTGCACCCGGTCAAGGTGCTGGTGCAGGGCGCTCAACCCGCCGATCTCGAACCGTATAAACAAGCCTTTCACGCGCCGTTGGTGTTCAACGCACCGTACGATGCGCTGATCTTCGAACGCGCCGACATGGAAGCGCCGCTGCCCACCGCCAACGAGGCGATGGCGCTGCTGCACGATCGTTTTGCCGGGGAATATCTGGCGCGGTTTTCCGAGAGCCGGGTCACGCACAAGGCACGGCAGGTGCTGTGCCGTTTACTCCCGCAAGGCGAGCCGAAGCGCGACACCGTGGCGCAAACTCTGCATTTATCTCAGCGCACGTTGCAGCGACGGTTGCAGGAGGAGGGCACGAGTTTTCAGCAGTTGCTCGATGACACCCGCCGCGAACTGGCCGAGCAGTATTTGGCGCAACCGAGCATGACCTTGCTGGAAATCGCATATCTGTTGGGTTTTGCCGATCCGAGCAATTTCTTTCGCGCCTTCCGCCGCTGGTTCGACACCACGCCCGGCGATTACCGGGCGCGGCTGTTGCAGGCGCCGAACGCGGTCAATGACGCCAAAATGCCGGAATACACAGCACAAACACCGTAATGATCTCGAGTCGGCCAAGCAGCATGCCGAACGACAGAATCCACTTCGCCGCATCCGGCAGGGTGGCAAAGTTGCCCGCCGGGCCAATGGTTTCGCCCAGGCCCGGGCCGACGCCGGACACGGTGCTGGCAGCGCCGGTCAGCGCAGTCATCCAGTCGACGCCAAGCAGCGACAGCAGCAGGGCGATCACGCAAATGGTGATGGCGAAGAAGAACGAAAAGGTCAGAATCGAACGCACGATCTCTTCGTCGAGACGGTGACCGTTGTACTTCTGCTTGATCACCGCGCGTGGATGAATCAACTGATTAAGGTTGGCCTTGAGCAGGATGTAGGCGACCTGGAAACGGAAAATCTTGATCCCGCCCGCGGTCGAGCCAGAGCAGCCGCCGACAAAACCCAGATAGAAAAACAGCATCAGCGAGAAGTTGCCCCACAGGCTGTAATCGCCGAGGGCGAAACCAGTGGTGGTGACCACCGAGGTCACGTTCAGCGCTACGTGGCGCAGCGCATCCAGCCAATGCAGGTTGGTCGTCCACCAATACCAGGTGCCGAGCACCAGCCAGGTCACCAGCAACATCCCCAGCAAACCCTGCACCTGCTGATCGCGGATCAACGCCTTGCGGTTGCCGCGCATGGTCGCCACGTACAGGGTGAACGGCAGGCTGCCGAGAATCATGATCACCACCGCAACCCAGTGCACCGCCGGTTGCGTCCACTTGGCCAGCGACTGGTCGGAGGTCGAGAAACCGCCGGTGGAAATCGCCGACATCGCGTGATTGATCGCATCGAACGGGCTCATCCCGGCCCACCAGAACGCGAGGCTGCCGACAATGGTGATGCCGACGTACGCCGCCACGATCAGGCGCGCCACCATGTGCGAGCGCGGCATGACCTTTTCCGAACGGTCGGACGATTCGGTCTGGAACAGGCGCATGCCACCGATGCGCAACAGCGGCAGAATTGCCACCGCCATACCGATAAAGCCGATGCCGCCGATCCAGTGCAGCAACGAGCGCCACATCAGGATGCCGGGGGACATGTCATCGAGATGATTGAGCACGGTCGAACCGGTGGCGGTAATTCCGGACATGCTCTCGAAGAACGAGTCGGTGTAACTGATGTGCTGGGTCAGCAGAAACGGCAGCGCGGCGAAAATACACACCACCAGCCAACTGCTGACGGTGAGCAAATACATGTCACGCGGGCGCAAATGAATGTGTTCGGGGCGACCCGGAATCACCAGCGCGAGGCCGGCGACGAAAGTGATCATGCTCGCCCAGAGGAACGACGGCAGATCGCTGGTGCGATCGAAAATCACCAGGGTGGCCATGGGCACGACCATGGCGACAGCCAGCGTGATCAGGAAGATGCCGATGATGAAACCAATGATCCGTAAGGTCGGCAACGCCATGAAGTCCGCTCGGGCTGTGGTGGGGAGGGCGCCATTCTACCTGCGAGGCAGGGCATGTAAACCGGCATCCTGTTGGCAGTTACAGCTAGAATAGCCGCACATATTTTTCAGGAGGTGGCCGATGCAGGCTCTCGACGCGTTGCTCAACCGTGTTTCCGTTCCACGACTGGTCGAACCGGCCCCTACTGCCGAACAGCGCGAAGCCTTGTTTGGCGCCGCGATGCGCGCACCGGATCACGGGCATCTGCAGCCGTATCGCTTCCTGACCGTCGAAGGCGCGGCGCGCGAGCAAATGGGCGAGTTGCTGGCCGAAGCGGCACAGCAGCAGGCAGGCGAAGTCACCGAAGCGATGATCGACAAGGCCCGCAACGGCCCGCTTCGAGCGCCGTTGGTGGTTGTAGTGATCGCTAAATTGCAAGAACACGTGAAGTATCCGAAGGCCGAGCAATTGCTCGCAGCCGGGTGTGCGGCGCACGGGATTTTGCTGGCGGCGTATGCGCAGGGGATTGGCGCGGTGTGGCGTACCGGGGATTTGGCGTATTCCCGGCACGTGGCGCAGGGTTTGGGCTTGGCGGAAGGTGAAGAAGTGATCGCATTCCTCTACCTCGGCACGCCGCAGAAAGAACCGCGTGTGGCGGAGAAGGTTGACCTGGCCGAGTTTGTCAGCGCTTGGCCCGGACAGGCGTAAAGCGAAGAGCCCCTCACCCTAGCCCTCTCCCGGAGGGAGAGGGGACTGATTGGGGGATGCTGTTGAGGTGCGCCGACCTGAAAGTGCTCGGCTGAATCCGGAGTTGATTACGGTTCAGAATCCATATTCAACACAGTGTTTCAGGTCGATGCATGACACCAGACACCGCGGTCGGCCCCCTCTCCCTCCGGGAGAGGGCTGGGGTGAGGGTAGCTTTTAGGCTCTTAAAGTTGCACCACCGCGCCCGGCACCAGCGGCAATTCCAGACTGGCAATAAACCCGCCCTGCGGATGATTGGCCAACGTCAAACTCCCGCCATGCCGCTCCGCCGCCCGCCGCGCGATCGCCAGGCCCAAACCATGTCCCGCCGCCGTCTGCCCCGGCGCGCGATAGAACGGTTCACCTAACTGACTCAAATGTTCGGCCTGCACCCCCGGCCCATGGTCGCGCACGCTGACGACAATCTTTTCGCCCTGACGCGAGGCCTGCATTTCAATCGCCTGACCCTCGGGGTTGAAGCGCTGAGCATTACGCAAAAGATTATCGACGGCGCGTTCAATCATCGTCGGCCAACCTTTGAGTTGCAGATTCGGTTCAACGTCCAGACGCACTGTCTGCTCGGGCGAACCGAGTTTCGCGTCTTTCTGCAAAGTGCCGAGCAGCGCATTCAGATCCACGTCTTCCGCACTGGCGTTGTCTGCGTCGACCCGTGCCAACACCAGAATCTCGCTGATCAACGCTTCGAGGCGATCACACTCGCGGGTCAGGCGTGGCCAGAGCTTTTCGCGTTCTTCCGGATTGGCCCGTTCGGCCAGCGCCAAAGCAATGCGCAGCCGCGCCAGCGGTGAACGTAATTCATGGGAAACGTCGCGCAGCAACTGGCGTTGACTGCCGATCAAGCTTTGGAGACGCGCGCCCATGCGGTTGAAGTCAGTGGCGAGCACGCCGAATTCATCGCGGCGGTTGGCCAGTTTCGCCAGGCTGTTCTGCTGATAGGTGGTCTGCCCCAGATCATGCACCGCGCCGCGCAGACGGCTGAGCGGGCGGGTGATGGAGAAGGTCACCAGCAAACTGAACAGGGTCAGCACCACCAGCGCGATGCCCAACGCACTCAACGGCCAGAGCAGGCTTTCGCGGTGCCAGGCGTCGAGTTCCGGGTGCGGGATGCGGTAGATGAACAGGTAGGTGTCACCGGTTTTTTCACTGGTGAATTCGTCAGTGAGGCGCCGCCATGGCAGGCGTCGGTCATCGTTGTTCTGCCGCGCTTCGAAGGCGGCGGCGCGACGCGGGAAGGTGCCGCGCACCACCGGATCGCCGGATTCGTTCAGCACCTGGACGTCGATGTGATATTGGCGTTTGCGTTGTTCGAGGATGTCCTGAGCGGCTTCCTCGCCCTGGGCTTCGTAGGTTTGCGTCCAGTCGCCGGCCAAGGTGTTGAGGCCCGGATGGCGGCTGAGGATCCACGCGTCCTGATTGAGCATGTGCCCGAGCAGAATCGACAACCCGGCCACCAGAGCGATGGCCAGCCAGAAGCTCGCGAGAATACGCCAGAACAATGAACGCACAGAAAATCCTCAATCAAACATAAACCACTGTAGGAGCTGCGGCACGCTGCGATCTGATCGTTCCCATGCTCTGCGTGGGAATGCAGTCGGGGACGCTCTGCGTCCCACAGTCAAAAGATCGCAGCGTGCCGCAG
>NZ_JASCPK010000225.1:0-6154 GCF_029959385.1 Pseudomonas sp. PS01303 | reverse complement strand
TCTTTCAGTAAAAAATGTGTGGCTGACACACCTCTATCGCGAGCAGGCTCACTCCTACATTGGATCGCGGTCAGCCACGATACTGGCCGGGGGTTGCGGCCAGGTGTTGTTTGAACGCGCGCTGAAAATGCGCTTGATCAGCAAACCCAGCCTCCAGCGCCACATCGGCAATCAACTGCCCACCACGTAAACGCTCGCGGGCGAACTGGATGCGCTGATTGACCAAAAACGCATGCGGTGTCATGCCGTAATGCTGCTTGAACGCGCGGATCAAATACGACGGTGACAACTGCGCCGCCGCGCAAATATCCTCAAGGCTGAGCAGTTCCCTGCAGTGCTCACGAATAAAATCCGCCGCCCGTTCCAGTTTGAAATTCGGCTCGCGCAACGCTTGCCCGGCCGGATTCAGACGCAGCTGCAGATCACTGAAAAACTCCACCGCCGTGCTCTGTTTACGCAGCACATCCTGCTGATCGTCGACCAACACTTCGTACAGCGCCATCAAGCCGCGAAACAGCGCCGCATCCTGCAAGTGCGTGGCGGCAAACCGGCGAAATTCCAGATCCTCACCAAACCCCAACTGATGCTGCAAATCCGTCAGCCACGGCGTCTCGACGTACAGCATCACGTACGACCACGGCTGATCATCAATCGGATTGCAGGCATGCACGTCGCCCGGATTCATCAACACCACCGTGCCCGCCGCGACCTCGAATTGCGCCTGCTCATGCACATAAGTACTGCGCCCGGCAGTGATCGCGCCGATGGAAAAGTGCGCATGGGAATGCCGGGCGTAACAGACTTCGCGACCATCGGCGATGGCCCGTGCTTCGATAAAGGGCAGGGCGTCGTCGCGCCAGAAACGCGGGGCTTTTTCAGGGTTTTTGGCGGCAGCGTGTTTCATTGTGGTTATTCCCGGCAGGCCAGTGCCCGAGTGTATTAGCTCTGGCCGGCAAAGGCCCGTTCCAGTTCGGCAATGTCGAGTTTTTTCATTTTGAACATCGCCTGCATGGCCCGCTGCGACTTGCTGGTGTCGGCGTCCAGCATCATCTGCATGAACGCCACCGGGACGATTTGCCACGAGACGCCGAACTTGTCCTTGAGCCAGCCGCATTGCTGCGCTTCGACCGGGCCGCCCGCAGACAGTTGGCCCCAGAAATGGTCGACTTCCTCCTGATTCTGACAATTGACCTGAAACGAAATCGCTTCATTGAACGTGAACATCGGCCCGCCATTCAGCCCGGTAAACGTATGGCCATCGAGCTCAAAACTGACGGTCATCACCGCGCCTTCCGGCTTGCCGTGAAATTCCTGACCGACCTTGCTGTAGTGGGTCAGGCCGGTGATTTTCGCGTGATCGAAGATCGAGCAGTAGAACTTCGCCGCCGCTTCGGCCTGATCGTCGAACCACAGGCACGGCGTGATTTTTTGAAAGCGTTGCATGGCAGTCATCCTCGGCAGGTTAGACACGCTGGACTTTCAGCGTAGACAGTCCTTGGTCGAATGGCAGTGCCGTAGATCGACAAGTCGCGGCGTCAAAAATCCCAGCGCGCCGCCAGTTGCAGGCTGCGCGGTTCGCCGTAGAAGCCGGTGCCGAAGTTGCCGAGGCCGGTGTAGTAGGTTTTGTCGAAGAGGTTTTTCACATTGAGCGTGGTGCTCAAATGTTCGTTGAAGCCGTAGCGCGCCATCGCGTCGACCAGGTAATAACTGTCCTGAGTAATGCGCACGTTCTGATCTGCACCGGGCTGGAACACGTTGCCGAAGAATTCGCTCTGCCAACTGATGCCGCCGCCCAGGGTCAGGTTTTGCCAGACACCGGGCAGGCGATAGCTGCTGAACAGGCGGACTAACTGCTCCGGCGCGGTGGTTTGCAGGATCGAGGCATAGACCGGATCGCCTTTGGCATCGCGGGTGTGGTTGTAGGCGTAACCGGCGGAGAGGTTCCAGCCGTCGGCGACTTCGCCAGCCAGTTCGAACTCGAAACCTTTGGTGGTCGCGCCTTGCACCGCGCGATAAACAGCCTGCGTGTCGAAGCCGCTGACCTGCTCGGCGACGTTGTCCTGCTCGATGCGAAACACGGCAAAACTGGCGTTGATCCGACCGTCGAAATACTCGGCTTTTATCCCCGCTTCATAGCTGTCGCCTTGCACCGGGTCGAGCACTTGGCGCGCGGCGTCCTTGCTCAGTTGCGGCTGATAAATGCGCGTGTAACTGGTGTACAGCGAGTAGGTCGCGTTGAGGTCGTAGACCGCGCCGGCGTAAGGCGTGACCACGCCGGTCTGGCGGTAGCCATCGCGCACATCGGCCGTGGCAGGGTGGCTGTAGTCGAGGTGGTCGCTGGCGGTGAAATCACTGACGCGTCCGCCGAGGATCAGCGCCAGATCGTCGCTGGCCTTGAAGCGGGTCGAGACGTACGCGCCGGTCTGGCGCTGGCTGATGTCGTCAATGCCGATATGCGGGATATCGGGTTTGGCGAACTCGCCGTGCCAGTCGAAGATACTGCCGTCCAGCGGCGGATAAACCGAGCCGTACACCGGGTTGTTCTGGCGAGTGTTCATCGACATGAAACCGACGATCATCTGATGCTCGCGACCGAACAACGAGAACGGCCCACCGAGGTTGAGATCGACGTTGTCCTGCACCTCGTTGCCCTTGAATTTGCCCATGTAGAGGAACATGCCATCGCCGGTCACCGGATCTGGATTACCGCCGCTGGCCGAGCCGAGCAGGGTGTCGTGCTCGCGGTGTTTGCGGTCGTAACTGAGTTTCAGCGTCCAGTCGTTTTGCAGTTGTCGGGCGACGGAAGCGAACACAGTCTGATTGGTGAAATCGCGACGGCTCCAGTCAGTGGCCGGGTTGAACGAGCGAGAGAAATTCGTCCGTGAACCATCGCTGTAGAACATCGGAAAGCCCGTCCAGCTCGCGCCGCGTGAGCGAGTGTTTTGCTGGTCGAAACCGAAGGTCAGCAGAGTGTCCGGACTGAGATCGGCTTCGACGATGGCGTAGGCGATGTCCTTGGTGTTCTGGTAGTGATCGGCGTGGGTGCTGCGCTCCTGATGAACGCCGACAAAGCGTGCACGCAGGTTGCTGTTCAGAGCGCCGGAGATATCGGCTTCGCTGCGGTAGTTGTCCCACGACCCGACGCTGCCGCTGAGCGCGGCTTTGAAGGCTTGCGTCGGGCGTTTGCGGATCAGGTTCACCGTGGCCGAAGGGTCGCCGGAACCGGTCATCAAGCCCGTCGCGCCCTTGATGATTTCGACGCGGTCGAAGGTCGCCATGTCGGTGCTGGTGGTGCCGTAATCGTAGACGCCGTCGTAGTCGGTATTAACGCCGTCGTACTGGAAATTGGTGATCGGTGCGCCACGGCTGGAGAACTCCCAGCGCTCGCTGTCGTAGTTCTGCACGCTGATCCCCGGCGCGCGGCGCAGCACATCGGCGATGCCGTTGGCGCCTTGGTCATCGATTTGCTGGCGGGTGATCACGGTCACCGATTGCGGGGTTTCGCGCAGCGACAGCGCCAGTCCGGTGGCGGATGCGCTGACGCCGGTGGTGTAGGCGTGGGTGTCCTCGGTGATCGCGCCGAGGTTTTTTCCATTAATGGTGGTGGCGTCCAGTTGCAACGGATTTGCAATGGCTGCGCTGCGCAAAACATAACCGCCGTCCGTTTGCGGCTGGGCTTGCAGGCCGCTGTCCTTGAGTAGGATTTGCACCGCCTGTTGTGGCGTGTAGTCACCGCTGAGGCCGGGGCTGCGCTTGTCTGCTGCAAGGTCATTGTGCCCGGCGATAAACACGCCGCTTTGTTCGGCGAAGCGGTTGAGCACTGTGACCAACGAACCGGGCGCAACCGAATAATGCTGAATCTGCCCCTCCGCTAACGCACACATCGCCGGCATGGCAGACGCCAAGGCCAGGGCGAAACGGGTGCGGGCGAGGGTAGAGCGCAACATGGAGTTCCCGGGGCAATCAACGAAATGAGGGGGCTAGTGGTTAACCGAATGAAC
Organism: Pseudomonas sp. PS01303; assembly: GCF_029959385.1. Classification (NCBI taxonomy): domain Bacteria; kingdom Pseudomonadati; phylum Pseudomonadota; class Gammaproteobacteria; order Pseudomonadales; family Pseudomonadaceae; genus Pseudomonas; species Pseudomonas sp. PS01303. The sequence goes on along the minus strand of NZ_JASCPK010000225.1, from coordinate 2,153 downwards.
CCGCCAAAAGGGAACCGCGATATGAAAAAATTCTCAGGCTTTCGGCCCGACGCTGACCCACCAATCGAAGGTTTTGTTGATGCGGATCGGCAGCGCTGCCTCCAGCAGGCGCAAGGCTTGATCGGTGTCCTTGAGCGGGAATGAACCCATCACCGGCAGCGCGGCCACGACCGGATTGCAATGCAGATGCCCCGCTCGATAGCGGCTGAGCTCCTCGATCAACTTGCCCAGCGGCAGGTTATCGGCCAGCAACACACCCCGGCGCCAGGCTTCGCGAGAGGGATCGGCAGCGCTGGCGATGTTCATGCGTTCAGTGCTGAAGTTGATTTGCTGGCCGGCCTGAATTACGGCGGTTTTGCCCTGACGGTTAGTGGCTTCGACCGCGCCTTCGTAGACATTCAGTACGGTGTTGTGCTCGTTCTGCCGTACGCTGAAACGCGTGCCCAGCGCACGCATGCGGCCATGTTCGGTCTCGACCCAAAAGGCTCGGCCGAGGTCTTTGGCGGTGTCGATCAGCACTTCGCCGGCACGCAGTTGCAGCAGGCGCTGGTGCGCATCGAAACGCACGTTCAAGGCACTCAAGGCGTTGAGCCAGATGCGGCTGCCGTCGCTCAACGTCGCTTCGCGGGTTTCGCCGGTGCCGGTCGAGAGGTCGGCGGTCAATCGCTCGACTGAATCCATCAGCGGCGTGTTGCGCTCGATCGCCCATCCGGCGATGCCGGTCGCGGCCAAAATCAACAAACCTTTGAGCGACTGACGACGGCTGATCGACGTGCGCGCGCTGTTGCGCAAGGTGTGGCTGACGGCTTCGGTCTCTTGCTGCAACGGCGCAAAACGCTGGCCGACCCGTTCGATATAACGCCAGGCGGCCTGATGCTCGGGGCTCTGTGCGAGCCAGGCCTGCCAGCGCAGATGTTCTTGCTCGGCGACCGGCTCGTCATGCAATTGCACGTACCAGTGCGCCGCTTGTTCGAGGCTGGCGTGGCTGAGTGTTTGCGTGGCGTTATTCAATCAGCAGACCATCGAGTTCGGCTTCAAGAATGGCGCAATGCATCATTGCCTGCGCCAGATATTTCTTGATCATCCGCTCGCTGACGCCGATCTGTTCGGCGATCAGTTTGTAGGGCATGCCGTGCAATTGCGCGAGGATGAACGCGTCGCTGACCCGCTGCGGCAGGCGCTGCAGCATGGCGTCCACTTCCAGCAGCGTCTCGACGATGATCGCCTGTTGCTCGGGCGAGGGCTGCAGGGCCGGCGGGCGATTGGCGAGGGTTTCCAGCCAGGTCTGTTCCAGTTGCCGACGGCGCCAGTGATCGACGCACAAGCCGCGGGCAATGGTCGCCAGATAAGAGCGTTCGTGGACTTCGCCGTTGAAGGTTTGCGGACGCTTGAGCACGCGGATGAAAGTGTCATGCGCAAGGTCGGCGGCATCCATTGCGTTGCTCAGGCGCCGACGCAATAGCTCGTGCAGCCAGCGGTGATGGCTGAGGTAGAGATTCTGCACGAGTGAGGTGTCGGCGACCGTCATCAGAGCAAGCGTCCAGAGTGACCGTTGCGGGTCTAAATAGGAATGGGTCGCGATTAAAGCAAAAGGACGCAGGTCGCGCAAATGATATTGGTTTGCTTTTAGGCGACGGTGTTGATGGCTTGAGGTGAATGTAGTCTTAATGACAAACGTTCGAGTCAAAAAGACTTTTATTGTTTTGTGTCAATTTGACTCTGATTTTTTCAGGTGGCTGATTTTGTTGAATTATAAAACTGGCACGAGACTTGAAGTGGTCAAGGTACAAAACTGAACAGCTCAGGAGACCGCCACCATGCTCACTTTCTTCGAAAGCCCGCTGAACGTTCTGCACCTGTCGAGCAAAGTCCTTGTTGCCGGTCTGGTCATGTTGTTGGCCGGGATCTACGGCGCGTACTTATATGACGGCCACATGGCGATTGCGCTGCTGGTGGCGATGCACGCGCTGACCATCCTCGGCCCGACCCTGATCAAAATCGGCTACGTCATGCGTTTGTTGGCGCAGTATCGTCTGCGCGGCCCGCAATTGATCCTGCAAACCGCGTAACCCTTGTAGGAGCCGAGCTTGCTCGCGAAGGCGGCGTATCAAGCAACACAGGCTCAAGCTGTGCCGACGCCTTCGCGAGCAAGC
>NZ_JASCPK010000224.1:0-6214 GCF_029959385.1 Pseudomonas sp. PS01303 | reverse complement strand
TCCCTGTAGGAGTGAGCCTGCTCGCGATGGCGTTGTGTCATATGACATCAATGTTGAATGTCAGACCGCTATCGCGAGCAGGCTCACTCCTACAGGGACTGCGGTGAATGAGGAATCACAGGCAATAAAAAACGGCCCGCTTCCTTTAGGAAACGGGCCGTTTTCAGGTGAGCCGTAGCTCAGCGCATTACTTGTTCAGATTGAAATCTTTTTCCGCAGCTTCGAAGCGCTCAACCATGCCGCGAGTCGGTTCGCCCGCCTTGCTGACAAAGTAGATCGCCAGGCTGGCGAAGATGAAACCCGGGATGATTTCGTACAGACCCAGCAGTTCGAAATGCTTCCAAACCACCACGGTGACGGCACCAACCACGATACCGGCCAGTGCGCCGTTGCGGGTCATGTCTTTCCAGATCACCGAGATCAGCACAACCGGGCCGAATGCAGCACCGAAACCCGCCCAAGCGTAGGACACCAGGCCCAGTACGCGGTTATCCGGGTTGGCCGCCAGTGCGATGGCGATCAGTGCAACCAACAGCACCATGGCGCGACCGACCCAGACCAGCTCCAGTTGCGAGGCCGATTTACGCAGGAAGGTTTTGTAGAAGTCTTCGGTCAGGGCGCTCGAGCACACCAGCAACTGGCAGCTCAGGGTGCTCATCACCGCAGCCAGAATGGCCGACAGCAGTACACCGGCAATCCATGGGTTGAAGAGGATTTTCGCCAGTTCGATGAACACACGCTCGTGGTTCTCGGTGACAGGGCCGGCCAGTTCCGGGTGCGCAGAGAAGTACGCGATACCGAAGAAGCCGACGGCCACGGTGCCACCCAGGCACAGGATCATCCAGGTCATGGAAATGCGACGCGCCTTGGCGATCGATTTCACCGAATCCGCCGCCATGAAACGCGCGAGGATGTGCGGCTGGCCGAAGTAGCCCAGACCCCAGCCCATCAGCGAGATGATGCCAATGAAAGTGGTGCCTTTGAGCATGTCGAAGTTGCTTGGATCTTGCGCTTCGATGGCCAGGAACGTGGTGTCGACGCCGCCGGTGGCCAGCAGCACGATGATCGGCGTGAGGATCAGCGCGAAAATCATCAGGGTCGCCTGAACCGTGTCAGTCCAGCTTACCGCGAGGAAACCGCCGATAAAGGTGTAGGCAATTGTCGCCGCAGCACCGGCCCACAGCGCCGTCTCGTAGGACATGCCGAAGGTGCTTTCGAACAGACGGGCGCCGGCAACGATGCCGGAAGCGCAATAGATGGTGAAGAACACCAGAATCACGATCGCCGAGATAATCCGCAGCAGACCGCTTTTGTCTTCGAAACGGCTGGCGAAGTAGTCCGGCAGGGTCAGGGCGTCGCCGTTGTGCTCGGTCTGCACACGCAGACGGCCGGCAACGAACAGCCAGTTCAGGTAAGCACCGACGATCAGGCCGATGGCGATCCAGCTTTCGGACAAACCGGACATGTAGATGGCGCCTGGCAGGCCCATCAACAACCAGCCACTCATGTCGGACGCACCGGCGGATAGCGCGGTGACGACGCTGCCCAGGCTGCGGCCGCCCAGAATATAGTCAGAAAGGTTGTTGGTGGAGCGATAGGCCATCAAGCCGATCAGCACCATTGCTGCGATGTAGATCACGAACGTGATCAAGGTTGGATTGCTAACGCTCATTAAGTTACGCCCTGGCTTTGTTTTTATGTAGCGGCGGTGATGAACCGCGCGCAAACGACGACGTTTGGCAGACGATTCGGGATCCCGCGCATTTAGGACTGATGTTTCCCCAGGAAAGCCATCAGCCGATACACCGGACTATTTTCCCGGTTGCACCTTGGGCGCGAATCCTATGCAACAAAGCAAAAGAGGTGCAACCAGTTTCGTGAGAATAAGTTGCACCTAGTCGGTTTTATCGACAATCACCGCGTTTTTGCTCCCTTTTGTGGCAGTCATGGCCATTTGCTAGAAGCAAAAGCACCAGGCAGGAGCAGTACTTTCGTACCAGAAAATAATTCCTGACGAGCTGCTTATTATTCCGGCAAAAAAAGGGTTGCACCCGGTTGCACCTCTTTCGGCGCACGGCTAATCTTGCGGCCAGCTGATGCCACGCAACTGTGGCAACCATGAGGATAAAAATATGGCTACCACCACCCTTGGGGTCAAACTCGATGACCCGACCCGCGAGCGCCTAAAAGCTGCCGCGACCTCGATTGATCGCACACCGCACTGGCTGATCAAGCAGGCAATTTTCAATTACCTGGAGAAACTCGAGGGTGGTGCAACCCTGACTGAGCTGAACGGTTTGACCGCCAAGGACGCCGATGAGGCGGGCGAAGTCCATCACGATCACGCTCACCAGTGCTTCCTTGAATTCGCTGAAAGCATCCTGCCGCAATCGGTTCTGCGCGCTTCGATCACTGCCGCTTACCGTCGCCCTGAGCCGGAAGTCGTGCCGATGCTGATCGAACAGGCTCGCCTGCCGGTCGCCATGGCTGAAGCCACCAACAAACTCGCCGCCTCCATCGCGGAAAAACTGCGTAACCAGAAAAGTGCCGGCGGTCGTGCAGGCATTGTTCAAGGTCTGCTGCAGGAATTTTCCTTGTCGTCCCAGGAAGGCGTGGCACTGATGTGCCTGGCCGAAGCGCTGCTGCGTATCCCGGACAAGGGCACTCGTGATGCGCTGATCCGCGACAAGATCAGCACCGGCAACTGGCACCCGCACTTGGGCAACAGCCCGTCGCTGTTCGTCAACGCCGCCACCTGGGGCCTGCTGCTGACCGGCAAACTGGTCTCGACGCACAACGAAGCCGGCCTGACCTCGTCGCTGAGCCGCATCATTGGCAAGAGCGGCGAACCGATGATCCGCAAGGGCGTCGACATGGCCATGCGCCTGATGGGCGAGCAGTTCGTCACCGGCGAAACCATCGCCGAAGCGCTGGCCAATGCGAGCAAGTTCGAAGCCAAGGGCTTCCGTTATTCCTACGACATGCTCGGTGAGGCGGCGCTGACCGAACACGACGCGCAGAAGTACCTGGCGTCGTACGAACAAGCCATTCACTCGATCGGCAAAGCGTCCCACGGTCGTGGGATTTATGAAGGCCCGGGCATCTCCATCAAGCTGTCGGCATTGCACCCGCGTTACAGCCGCGCGCAATACGAGCGTGTGATGGACGAGTTGTACCCGCGCCTGCTGTCGCTGACCCTGCTGGCCAAGCAATACGACATCGGCCTGAACATCGACGCCGAAGAAGCCGACCGTCTCGAACTGTCGCTGGATCTGCTAGAGCGCCTGTGCTTCGAGCCGCAACTGACTGGCTGGAACGGCATTGGTTTCGTCATCCAGGCTTATCAGAAGCGTTGCCCGTATGTGATCGACTACGTGATCGATCTGGCTCGCCGCAGCCGTCATCGCCTGATGATCCGCCTGGTGAAAGGCGCGTACTGGGACAGCGAAATCAAACGCGCCCAGGTCGAAGGCCTGGAAGGCTATCCGGTCTACACCCGCAAGGTGTACACCGACGTTTCCTACATCGCTTGCGCACGCAAACTGCTGTCGGTGCCGGAAGTCATCTACCCGCAGTTCGCCACGCACAACGCCCACACCCTGTCGGCGATTTACCACATTGCCGGTCAGAACTATTACCCCGGCCAGTACGAATTCCAGTGCCTGCACGGCATGGGCGAACCGCTCTACGAGCAGGTTGTAGGTAAAGTTTCCGACGGCAAGCTGAACCGTCCGTGCCGCGTGTACGCACCGGTCGGTACTCACGAAACATTGCTGGCGTACCTCGTACGTCGCTTGCTGGAAAACGGCGCGAACACCTCGTTCGTCAACCGCATCGCCGATCAGTCGATTTCGATTCAGGAGCTTGTGGCCGATCCAGTGGCGCAGATTGAGCAGATGGCGACCGTGGAAGGTGGTTTCGGCCTGCCGCACCCGCGCATTCCACTGCCGCGTGATCTGTACGGTGCCGAGCGCGCCAACTCCAGCGGCATCGACATGGCCAACGAACATCGTCTGGCTTCGCTGTCCTGCGCCCTGCTCGCCACTGCCCACACCGACTGGAAAGCCGCGCCGATGCTCGGTTGCGCTTCCAGCACTGAAACCCCGGCAGCCGTGCTGAACCCGGCGGATCACCGTGATGTGGTCGGTCACGTTCAAGAAGCCACTGTCGAAGACGTCGACAACGCCATTCAATGCGCGCTGAATGCCGCACCAATCTGGCAGGCCACTCCGCCGGCCGAACGTGCGGCGATTCTGGAGCGCGCCGCTGACTTGATGGAAGGCGAGATCCAGCCGCTGATGGGCCTGTTGGCTCGCGAAGCCGGCAAGACCTTCGCCAACGCCATCGCCGAAGTCCGCGAAGCCGTCGACTTCCTGCGTTATTACGCGGTGCAGGCGCGCTACGATTTCAGCAACGACGCCCACCGTCCATTGGGCCCAGTCGTGTGCATCAGCCCGTGGAACTTCCCGCTGGCGATCTTCAGCGGCCAGGTTGCTGCGGCACTGGCTGCCGGCAACCCGGTATTGGCCAAGCCTGCCGAGCAAACTCCACTGGTTGCGGCTCAAGCCGTGCGCTTGCTGCTCGAAGCCGGGATTCCGGAAGGCGTGCTGCAATTGCTGCCGGGGCGCGGTGAAACCGTCGGCGCCGGCCTGGTCGGTGATGAACGCGTCAAAGGCGTGATGTTCACCGGTTCCACCGAAGTCGCACGTCTGCTGCAACGCAACATCGCTGGCCGTCTCGACAGCCAGGGCCGCCCGATTCCACTGATCGCCGAAACCGGCGGGCAGAACGCGATGATCGTCGACTCCTCGGCACTGACCGAACAAGTCGTGATCGACGTGGTGTCGTCGGCGTTCGACAGCGCTGGCCAGCGTTGCTCAGCGCTGCGGGTACTGTGCTTGCAGGAAGATTCCGCGGATCGTGTCATCGAAATGCTCAAAGGTGCCATGGCGGAAAGCCGTCTCGGCAACCCGGAGCGCCTGTCCGTGGACATCGGCCCGGTGATCGACGCCGAAGCCAAGGCTGGCATCGACAAGCACATCCAGGGCATGCGCGATAAAGGTCGCAATGTTTACCAGGTGGCAATTGCCGACACCGAAGAGGTCAAACGCGGCACCTTCGTCATGCCGACCCTGATCGAACTGGAAAGCTTCGACGAGCTGCAACGCGAGATCTTCGGCCCGGTGCTGCACGTGGTGCGCTACAAGCGTAAAGAGATCGATCAACTGATCGGCCAGATCAACGCTTCCGGTTATGGCCTGACGCTGGGCGTGCACACGCGGATCGACGAGACCATCGCCAAGGTGATCGACAACGTCAACGCCGGTAACGTCTACGTTAACCGCAACATCGTCGGTGCCGTGGTCGGCGTGCAGCCATTCGGCGGCGAAGGCCTGTCGGGTACTGGCCCGAAAGCCGGCGGCCCGCTGTACCTGTACCGTTTGCTGGCGACACGTCCTACGGACGCTATCGAACAATCCTTCGCTCGCGGTGATGCGGTTATCGCCCCGGACGTGCGTTTACGCGACGCCATGAGTAAACCGCTGAACGCCCTGAAAGCCTGGGCTGAAAGCAACAAGTACGCCGACCTGAGCACCCTGTGCGTGCAGTACGCGGCGCAATCGCAGAGCGGCATCACCCGCGTGCTGGCCGGCCCGACCGGCGAGAAAAACAGCTACGCCATTCTGCCGCGCGAGCACGTGCTGTGCCTGGCCGAGGTTGAAGGTGATCTGCTGACGCAACTGGCGGCGGTGCTGGCGGTAGGCGGTTCGGCGGTATGGCCGGAGTCCGACATCAGCAAGGCATTGTTCGCACGCTTGCCGAAGGACATTCAGGCGCGGATCAAGCTGGTTGCCGACTGGAATAAAGACGAAGTGGTGTTTGATGCGGTTCTGCATCACGGCCACTCCGACCAGTTGCGCGGCGTTTGCCAGCAGATTGCCAAGCGTGCCGGCGCGATTGTTGGGGTTCAGGGCTTGTCCCAGGGCGAGACCAACATTGCCCTGGAGCGTCTGGTGATCGAGCGCGCGTTGAGCGTTAACACTGCGGCGGCGGGTGGTAATGCCAGCTTGATGACGATCGGCTAAACCGCTGTAACTCCAGGCGACCGCAATGGTCGCCTGGAATGAAATCCCCTGTAGGAGTGAGCCTGCTCGCGATAGCTATCTATCAGACACATTTGTTTGACTGACACACCGCTATCGCGAGCAGGCTC
>NZ_JASCPK010000223.1:0-6287 GCF_029959385.1 Pseudomonas sp. PS01303 | reverse complement strand
TTGATCCGGGGGGCAGCGCCTACGGTTTGCTTCGCTGCACCTCCTCTCGCTGTGTTTGGCTGCGCCAAACGGTCGCTGCGCTCCCACCCCCGGATCAATCCCTCCACTCAGCCTGCCGACGGGCTCTAAGATCAAAAGCAGGCGAGCTGACACTCGGCCTATTGAGTGGTGAAGAGCACAGCGCGCACGGTTTTAGTTTTTTTGGTGCTCTTGCCCCTCACCCCAGCTCTCTCCCGAGGGAGAGGGAGCCGATTGGGGGCTTTTCAAAATATGCATTCAATTCGGTCTTTCACGTCGGCGTATCTCTCCCAATCCACGCGATCAGTCCCCTCTCCCTCCGGGAGAGGGCTAGGGTGAGGGGCTTTTGATGTGGCTTTTGATCTTCAGCCCCTTCGGCAGGCCGAGCGTAGGTGCCCATCAGGAGTAGGCGCGTAGCGCCATGCGGCGCAGCCGCATACATCGAGAGGAGGTGCAGCGAAGCAAACCGTAGGCGATGCCCCCTGATGGGCACCGGAGCGAGGGAACGCTGAGCCTAAGCGAAGTGCCGTACGCCGGGGCCAAGCCTTTTGGGTTACCTTTTCGGCGTCTGGAAAAGGTGACTCGCTGTAAGAGCGAAACCGCCGGCGGCATCACCCGCAGCAACGGATATGCCCCCAAAACCCAAAACCCCAAAAAACGCACAAACAAAAACGCCCGGCATAAACCGGGCGTCTTGTATTGACCTGATTAACGAGCGCGGTAAGTAATGCGCCCTTTGCTCAAGTCATAGGGCGTCAGCTCGACGCGCACTTTGTCACCGGTAAGAATACGAATGTAGTTCTTGCGCATCTTGCCGGAAATATGCGCGGTTACGACGTGCCCATTTTCCAACTCCACACGAAACATGGTGTTGGGCAGGGTGTCGACGACAGTGCCTTCCATTTCGAAGCTGTCTTCTTTCGACATGCAGTAAAGCCCTCGGTATCCAATGAATGGCCCGGTGCAACTGCGCCAGGCAAAAGCGGCGTGCATTGTGCCCGAAAAATGGGGTTTACGCCAAGGGGTTTAGGGCTTTGGTTTAGTTGAGGATGACCCAACGCTGATTAATCAGCAGTTCGATGGGGCGATATTGGGTTTTGTAGTTCATCTTTTTGCAGTTCTTGATCCAGTAACCAAGGTAAACCGCCTCCAGCCCCAGACGCTGGCTCTCGCTGATCTGCCAGAGGATGCCGAAGCGGCCAAGGCTACGGCGCTCTTCCGCCGGTTCGTAAAAGGTGTACACCGCCGACAAGCCATTAGGCAGCAAATCGGTCACCGCCACGGCCAGCAACCGTCCGTCGAGACGAAACTCATAAAAACGCGAGAAGGGCAGATCACGCACCAGAAACGTCGAGAATTGATCACGGCTCGGCGGGTACATGTCGCCGTCAGCGTGGCGTTGTTCGATGTAGCGCTGATATAGATCGAAATATTCTTCGCTGAATTGCGGTTTGACCGGGCGCACCTGTAAATCGGCGTTGCGCTTGAAAATGCGTTTCTGCTGACGATTGGGGGTGAACTGTGCGACGGGGATGCGCGCAGGCACGCACGCATTGCAGTTCTGGCAATGCGGACGGTACAGATGATCGCCGCTGCGACGAAAGCCCATTTCCGACAGGTCTGCGTAGACATGCACATCCATGGGCTGACTCGGGTCGAGAAACAGGGTGGTAGCCTGCTCCTCAGGCAGATAACTGCAAGAGTGAGGTTGAGTGGCATAGAACTTCAAACGCGCCAACTCGGTCATGATCAACCCTCGGGATAAGCTGGTGAATTAAGTGTAAGCCACGCGCGCAAAAGTCGCTCAGCAAACCCAAGTGGCGCGACTGGGTTGATCCAGATGTCGGGCCAGATAGTCAGAAAATTCCTGACGGGGGATCGAGCGGGCGCCAAGGCTGTGCAGATGATCGGTCGGCATCTGGCAGTCGATCAGCACAAAACCCGAATCTCGCAGATGGCGTACCAGCGTGGCGAAACCGTACTTGGAGGCGTTGTCGGCGCGGCTGAACATCGACTCGCCAAAGAACAGTTGACCCATCGCCAGCCCGTACAGGCCGCCGACCAGTTCGCCCTGATCCCAAACCTCCACCGAATGGGCGAAGCCGCGTCGATGCAATTCAACGTAGGCGTCCTGCATTGCTTCGGTGATCCACGTGCCATCGGCGTAATCGCGGGGTGCGGCGCAGGCGCGAATGACCGCGTCGAAGTCTTTATCGAAGGTGACTTGGTAGCGTTCCTTGCGCAGCAATTTGCCCAAGCTGCGCGAGACGTGCAGTTCGTCGGGAAACATCACCGTGCGCGGATCCGGCGACCACCAGAGAATCGGCTGGCCTTCGGAAAACCACGGAAAGCAGCCGTGACGATACGCCTGAATCAAGCGATCGGCGGACAGATCACCACCGGCGGCGAGCAGTCCGTTGGGTTCGCGCATGGCCTTTTCCAATGGCGGAAAAGTCAGGGAGTTGCGTTGTAACCAAGTCAGCATGGCATCCAGGCTTGCAGAAGGGGAGGGCGGGGCGGGCTGTTCGGCCCGCGATAAAGTGTGCCGTTAAATGACAGGAATGTCGTCCAGAGACTGCTCGCTCATGCAGCCGAATGGACGCGGCTGCAACTTGGCGTCGAGGCTGTGGTCGTAAACGATCGCTATGGCAGCCCGTGTGGCGTGTTGATGCAAGCGTTCCATCAGCGTCGGGTCGGAGTTGAGGATGATCAGGCGTGAATGCTTCGCTGCGTTCATCAAATACACCTCATAAGCCTTTGTCACAAAAGGTAATGCATGCTCAAATTGGCCCACGGCTTTTGTGTGCTTGACTATGCTTTACCCTGGGGTTTGAAGCATGGCATCGCACGTACAAACCCGTACAATGCCGGGCTGTTACAGAATATTCGCGTTGTGCCGTGTTTTTAAAAGCCACGGCGCAGTGTTAAAAGTAGTCTCAGTTGCGCTCGTTCACTTTGTTACCTGCCTGGATTGGGCAGTTTTTATCGTCATTCAATAGATGGACGCGCCATTGGCGCAGGAAAAGTAGCGTTTTGAAGAAATCCACCGCAGCACCCAAAACCGTCGTTCCGCTCTGGCGCCAACAGTTGCACTACCGGCTCAAGGAAGGTGCATTGATCGCCATCGGCGCTTTGTGCCTGTTCCTGATGATGGCCTTGCTCACCTACGGCAAGGACGATCCGGGCTGGAGCCACAACAGCAAGATCGACGACGTACAGAATTTCGGCGGCCCGGCGGGCTCCTACAGCGCTGACATCCTGTTTATGGTGCTGGGTTACTTCGCCTACATCTTCCCGTTGCTGCTGGCGATCAAGGCTTATCAGATCTTCCGTCAACGCCACGAACCGTGGCAGTGGAGCGGCTGGCTGTTCTCCTGGCGCCTGATCGGTCTGGTGTTTCTGGTGCTGTCCGGCGCTGCGCTGGCGCATCTGCATTTCCATGCCGCGTCGGGTCTGCCGGCCGGTGCCGGTGGTGCGTTGGGCGAAAGCCTCGGCAATCTGGCGAAGAACGCGCTGAACATTCAGGGCAGCACGTTGTTGTTCATCGCGCTGTTCCTGTTTGGTCTGACGGTGTTCACCGACCTGTCGTGGTTCAAGGTGATGGACATCACCGGCAAGATCACCCTCGACCTGTTCGAACTGTTCCAGGGCGCGCTCAATCGCTGGTGGTCGGCGCGTACCGAGCGCAAGCAACTGGTCGCGCAACTGCGTGAGGTCGATGATCGCGTGCACGACGTGGTCGCGCCGACGGTGACCGACAAGCGCGAGCAGGCCAAAGTCAAAGAGCGCCTGATCGAACGTGAGCAAGCGCTGAGCAAGCACATGTCCGATCGCGAGAAACAGGTTCCGCCAGTCATCGCTCCGGCCCCGGCCAAAGCGCCTGAGCCAAGCAAGCGCGTGCAGAAAGAGAAACAGGTGCCGTTGTTCGTCGACAGCGCCGTGGAAGGCACCTTGCCGCCGATCTCGATCCTCGATCCGGCGGAAAAGAAACAACTTAATTACTCGCCGGAATCCCTGGCAGCGGTCGGCCACTTGCTGGAGATCAAGCTCAAGGAATTCGGTGTTGAAGTGACCGTCGACTCGATCCACCCGGGTCCGGTGATTACCCGTTACGAAATTCAGCCTGCCGCCGGCGTCAAAGTCAGCCGCATCGCCAACCTCGCCAAAGACCTTGCGCGTTCGCTGGCCGTGACCAGTGTGCGGGTGGTCGAGGTGATTCCGGGCAAGACCACGGTTGGTATCGAGATCCCGAACGAAGATCGGCAGATCGTGCGTTTCTCGGAAGTGCTGTCGACGCCTGAGTACGACAACTTCAAATCGCCGGTCACTCTGGCGCTGGGCCATGACATCGGCGGCAAGCCGGTGATTACTGACCTGGCGAAGATGCCGCACTTGCTGGTGGCCGGTACGACCGGTTCCGGTAAGTCGGTGGGCGTGAACGCGATGATCCTGTCGATCCTGTTCAAGTCTGGCCCGGAAGACGCCAAGCTGATCATGATCGACCCGAAGATGTTGGAACTGTCGATCTACGAAGGCATCCCGCACCTGCTGTGCCCGGTCGTGACCGACATGAAGGACGCTGCCAACGCCCTGCGCTGGAGCGTTGCCGAGATGGAACGCCGCTACAAGCTGATGGCGAAGATGGGCGTGCGTAACCTGTCCGGCTTCAACGCCAAGGTCAAGGAAGCGCAGGACGCCGGCGAGCCGTTGAGCGATCCGCTGTACAAGCGCGAAAGCATTCACGACGAAGCACCGCTGTTGCAGAAGCTGCCGACCATCGTCGTGGTCGTCGACGAATTCGCCGACATGATGATGATCGTCGGCAAGAAGGTTGAAGAACTGATCGCCCGTATTGCGCAGAAGGCGCGTGCGGCCGGTATTCACTTGATCCTCGCGACCCAGCGGCCGTCGGTGGACGTGATCACCGGTTTGATCAAAGCGAACATTCCGACGCGCATGGCGTTCCAGGTGTCGAGCAAGATCGACTCCCGGACGATCATCGATCAGGGCGGCGCCGAACAATTGCTCGGCCACGGTGACATGCTCTACATGCCGCCGGGCACCAGCCTGCCGATCCGGGTTCACGGCGCGTTCGTCTCCGACGAAGAAGTTCACCGTGTGGTGGAAGCGTGGAAACTGCGCGGCGCTCCTGAATACAACGACGACATCCTCAACGGTGTCGAAGAGGCGGGCAGCGGCTTTGAAGGCAGCAGCGGTGGCGGCGATGGCGATGACCCGGAAGCTGACGCGCTGTATGACGAAGCCGTGCAATTCGTCCTCGAAAGCCGTCGCGCCTCGATTTCTGCTGTGCAGCGCAAGCTGAAGATCGGCTACAACCGCGCCGCCCGGATGATCGAAGCCATGGAAATGGCCGGGGTCGTCACCTCAATGAACACCAACGGTTCGCGTGAAGTCCTGGCCCCGGGCCCGGTTCGCGACTGAAGCCAGAAGCAAGAGGCGGGGCAATGATGTCTCGCCGCTCTCCCAACGAGTATTCAAGAGGACTCCCATGCGTCTTATCCGCATGCTGTTGCCAGTACTGGCGTTGACCACCCTCACGGCTCACGCCGATGACAAGGACGTGGCGCGTCTGACCCAATTGCTGGAAACATCGAAAACCCTGACCGCCAACTTCTCGCAGCTGACCCTCGACGGCGGCGGCACCCAGTTGCAGGAAACCACCGGCAACATGACCCTGCAGCGCCCGGGCCTGTTCTACTGGCACACCAACGCGCCGGCCGAGCAGACCATGGTTTCCGACGGCAAGAAAGTCACCCTGTGGGATCCGGATCTGGAACAGGCGACCATCAAGAAACTCGACGAGCGTCTGACCCAGACCCCGGCGCTGCTGTTGTCCGGCGACGTGTCGAAGATCAGCCAGAGCTTTGACATCACCGCGAAAGAAGCGGGCGGCGTGATCGACTTCACGCTGAAGCCGAAAACCAAAGACACCCTGTTCGACAACCTGCGCCTGTCGTTCCGCAACGGTTTGCTTAATGACATGCAACTGATCGACAGCGTCGGCCAACGCACCAACATCCTGTTCACCGGGGTGAAGGCCAACGAGCCAGTGCCGGCCTCCAAGTTCAAGTTCGACATCCCCAAGGGTGCGGATGTGATCCAGGAATAAACCACGGCCCCTTGTACCGGGCCCTTGTGGAGAGACCCTGGTATTAAGGGGCACTTTGTGGCGAGGGGATTTATCCCCGTTCGACTGCGCAGCAGTCGTCGCGTTTGGGGCCGCTTCGCAGCCCAGCGGGGATAAATCC
>NZ_JASCPK010000222.1:0-6335 GCF_029959385.1 Pseudomonas sp. PS01303 | reverse complement strand
ATGCGGCCCTATCAACTGACATTTATGTTGGCTGATACACCGCCATCGCGAGCAGGCTCACTCCTACAGGGATCGCCTTTTACCTGAATATTCTTGAGTACATTGAATGACTCCCTTGCCCGCACCATTGCGCTGGCTCTACTCCCTGGAATGGCGCCGTGGATTTTTCGACTGGGCGCGCAGCGATGGCGTGACCTGGGTCTACATCTTCAAGGTGTTGCTCGCCGCATTCCTGACGCTGTGGCTGGCCATGCGCCTGGAACTGCCGCAACCGCGCACGGCGATGATCACCGTGTTCATCGTCATGCAGCCGCAGAGCGGCCAGGTGTTTGCCAAGAGTTTCTATCGCTTCCTCGGCACATTGGCCGGGTCGGCGATGATGGTCACGCTGATCGCCTTGTTCGCGCAAAACACTGAACTGTTTCTCGGCTCGCTGGCGATCTGGGTCGGCATCTGCTCGGCCGGCGCCGCGCGTTGCCGCAACTTCCGCGCCTACGGTTTTGTCCTTGCCGGTTACACCGCCGCGATGGTCGGTTTGCCCGCGCTGGCGCACCCGGACGGCGCGTTCATGGCCGCCGTATGGCGAGTGTTGGAGATCTCGCTGGGCATCCTTTGCGCGACCGTGATCAGCGCCGCGATCCTGCCGCAAACCGCCAGCGCCGCCATGCGCAACGCCTTGTATCAGCGCTTCGGCGTGTTCGCATTGTTTGTCACCGATGGCCTGCGCGGGCGTAGCAAAGCCGAGTCTTTCGAAGCGAGCAACGTGCGCTTTATCGCCGAAGCCGTGGGCCTCGAAGGCTTGCGCAGCGTGACGGTTTTCGAAGACCCGCACATGCGCCGACGCAACGGTCGCCTGAGCCGTTTGAACAGCGAATTCATGGGCATCACCACACGCTTCAACGCTTTGCATCAATTGCTCGAACGCCTGCGCGTCAACGGCGAAGAACACGTGGTCGCGGCGATCAGACCGGGCCTGCAGGATCTCGCCGAAGTGCTCGACGGCTTCAGCGGCCGCGCCCTGACCAGCCCCGATGCCGCCCATTTGGCGACAGCGCTGGCGACCTACAAAGAAGGTTTGCCGACACGCGTGCGAACCTTGCGCGCGATCTTTCAAGACACCGATCCGAGCGAAGCCGAACAACTGGATTTCCACACCGCGTACGAACTGCTTTATCGCTTCGTCGACGACCTGCACAGTTATGCACAGACCCACGCATCGTTGGCCGATCACCGCCACGAACGCGAGCGCTGGGATGAACCGTTCACCCCGCAAACCAACTGGTGGGCCGCTGCGGCATCAGGCATACGCGCCTCGTTCATTCTGGTGGTGCTCGGCAGCTACTGGGTCGCCACCGCGTGGCCAAGCGGCGCGACGATGACCCTGATCGCCGCCGCCACCGTGGGCCTTTCGGCTGCCACACCCAACCCGAAACGCATGGCGTTCCAGATGGCCTGCGGCACCTTCCTCGGCGCATTGATCGGCTTCGTCGAGATGTTTTTCATCTTCCCGTGGATCGACGGTTTCCCACTGCTGTGCGTGATGCTCGCGCCAGTGATCGTGCTCGGCTCGTTCCTCACATCTCGGCCGCAATACGCCGGTGTCGGCCTCGGTTTGCTGATCTTCTTCAGCACCGGTTCGGTGCCGGACAACCTGACGATCTACAACCCCTACACCTTCATCAACGACTACATCGCCATGGTCATGGGTATGCTCGTTTGCGCCGCTGCTGGAGCAATCATTCTGCCGCCAAATAGCCGTTGGTTATGGAAACGTCTGGAGCAGGATCTGCGCGGCCAAGTGGTTTACGCAATCAGCGGCAAACTCAAAGGTCTGGCCTCGAGCTTCGAGAGCCGCACCCGCGATTTGCTGCATCAGGCTTACGGTCTCGCGGCGGGTGAGCCGAAGGTGCAAAAGAATCTGCTGCGCTGGATGTTCGTGGTGCTCGAAGTCGGCCACGCGATCATCGAGTTGCGCAAGGAACAGGCGATCCTGCCGGTGCACCCGGCCTACGCCGAATCGCAACCGTGGCGGCAGGCAATTCGCGTGATGGGTCGCGCGTTGGTGCGACTGTTTCTGCAACCCAACTCCAGCAATCTTGAACGCGCACTGGTCGCTGTTGATCATGCGATCAGCCGTGTCGCGGCGACCGATGAGCCGTTTGCGCCGCATTTCGATACCTCCGCATTGCGTCGGGTGAAGAGCTATCTGCACTTCATTCGCACCTCCTTGCTCGACCCGCAATCACCGCTCGCTGCCTACGCCATCGCCAAGCCCGAAGGACTTGCCCATGCCTCGTGAAATCGCTTTCCACGGCGTGTACATGCCGACCATGACCCTGATGTTTTTCATCGCTGCGGCACTGGCCTGGGCGGTGGACCGGTTCTTGTCCGGCTTCGATTTGTACCGTTTTTTCTGGCACCCGGCGCTGCTGCGCCTGAGTCTGTTTACCTGTCTGTTCGGCGCCATGGCGCTGACTGTCTACCGTTGAGAACGTCCCCATGAAAAAGTTTTTCAGCCTGCTCGCGACCCTGCTGGTGCTGGCCCTGGCGCTGTGGATCGGCCGCACGTTGTGGGAGCACTACATGAACACGCCGTGGACCCGCGACGGCCGCGTGCGTGCCGACATCATCAACGTCGCCGCCGACGTTACCGGCGAGGTGATCGACGTGCCGGTGCGCGACAACCAACTGGTGAAAAAGGGCGATTTGCTCATGCAGATCGACCCCGAGCACTACCGCATCGCCGTCAAACAAGCGCAGTCGCTGGTCGCTTCGCGCAAGTCGACGTGGGAGATGCGCAAGGTCAACGCCCATCGTCGCGCCGATCTCGACAACCTGGTCATTTCCAAGGAAAACCGCGACGACGCCAGCAACATCGCCGACGCCGCGCTCGCCGATTACCAACACGCCCAGGCGCAACTGGAAGCCGCCGAACTCAACCTAAAACGCACCGAAGTGCGTGCGGCGGTCGACGGTTACGTGACCAACCTCAACGTGCATCGCGGTGATTACGCCCGTATCGGCGAAGCGAAAATGGCCGTGGTCGACATGAACTCGTTCTGGGTTTACGGCTTCTTCGAAGAGACCAAACTGCCGCACGTTCGCGTCGGAGATAAAGCCGATATGCAATTGATGAGCGGCGAAGTGCTCAAGGGCCACGTGGAAAGTATTTCGCGCGGCATCTACGACCGCGACAACCCGGAAAGCCGCGAGCTGATCGCCGATGTGAATCCGACCTTTAACTGGGTGCGGTTGGCCCAGCGGGTGCCGGTGCGGATTCACATTGATGAGGTGCCGGAGGGGGTTCTGTTGGCGGCGGGGATTACCTGTACGGTGGTGGTGAATCAGGAATCTGTTGATAACTGATAGATCGAGTCGCTCCATTCGCGAGCAGGCTCGCTCCCACAGGGGCAAGCATTTCAAATGTGGGAGCGAGCCTGCTCGCGATAAGGGCAACTCGGTGTCTCAGACCGATACCGAGTGATCACGAACTGCAAAACGTCTCCTGCAAATGCCGCCAAATCACTCGCCCGGACTCAAGTTTTTCAAACACCACCGTCGAACGCCGATCCGTATGCAACCCGCTCGCATCCGTCTGCTGCTCGCGGTAACTCACCATCGCACCGCGCTCGTGTATTGCAATCCCGTGCAGTTCGCTGAGCTCAATTCTGAACCCGGGTTTCTTACCTCCAGCCATTCGAAACAATCCGCTCAACGCCTCGAAATTCAGCATCCGGCCCAGCGGCGAAATCATGGAGAACTCAGGCGAAAACCGCGCTAGCAGTCGCTCCAGTTCAGCGTCGTCTCCCTCCACGGCAAACCATCGTTCGATGGCTTCGTGTGCTTGAATCACTTCATCAAAATATTCGCTGTAGTCGGTCATATGGATTTTTCCTTCAGGGGATTAGGCGCCAGCAGGGCGAGCACGGTGGTTGAGTCGAAGCGCAGCACGCTGACCATCGGCAGCAACGTGAGCAGCGCGGCGGCCAGGAAGCAGTAGCGAAAACCCTCACCACCCAAAGCCCCCAACAAGGAGCTGAGCAACGCCGCGCCGAGGCAAAAACCGAGCTGACGATTGATATTCCACAGCGCACTGGAGTGGCCCATTTTTTCTGGCTCGATGCCGACGAATGCCAAGGTCTGCGCAGTGACGCTGCACAGGCTGCCGCCCAAGCCCATAAGGCCGTAGGCGATGATCAGCGGCGTGCTGGCGGGTTGTTCGATGCGCATCAGCAAAACGATACCGAGGCATTGCAGGAGCATACCGGCGCTCAACAGCGGCTTGGGCCCGAGGCGATTGAAACAGCGTTTACCGAACATGATCGCCACGACCGAACCCACTGCCCATGGCAGCATCAACGCGCCGATTTGCGCTGCGCCTAAGCCGAGGTTGTGCAGGTACAACACGGCGATCATGTGGGTGCCGGTGAACACGCCGGGCACGCACAGGTAGATCAGCATCGCCAGACGCAGCGACGGGTTTTTGATCAGTTGCAGGTCGAGAATCGCCTCGGGTTTACGCCAGCCGTCTCGCAGATAAATGCACAGGGTCAGGACGCTGAGCACGAGGACAAAGAGACCGAGGATGCGGGTGTCTGTTTCGCTCACCATGCTGACGGCGATCAACAACAAACTCAGCGCAGTCGCCGCCAGTAGCAAGCCGCGCGCATCCAGCGTCGGGCGTTCACTCGAAGGCTGATCGGCTTTCAGCCAGAACAGACCCAGGCCAAACGCGAGCAGCGCCACCGGCAAATTGAGGTAGAAAATCCACCGCCACGACAACGCCTGAACGATCAATCCGCCCGCCGCCGGCGACAGTGCCGGCACCATCAGCGCCACCAGTAACACCACGCCGGTGAAATGCGCGCGCTGCGATGGCGGAAACTGTCGATACGCCAACGCCTGACCCACCGGCAGCAACAACCCGCCACCGAGCCCTTGCAGCAAGCGCCAGCCAATCAAGCTTTCGATCGATCCCGCTTGCGCCACCAGCGCCGAGCCAATCCCGAACAACAGCAGCGAGGCGAGAATCAGCCGTCGTTCGCCGATCCGTGCCGCCAGCCACACGCTCAGCGGAATGATCAGCGTCAGCCCGAGCATGTAGGCGTTGGTGATCCACGCCAGTTGCGTCACCGAGGCGTGCAATTGTTGGGCGATGTCGGGGTAGGCAATGCTGGCGACAAACATGTTCAGCAAGTCGAGGGCGAACCCCAACAGATACACCAGCGCGACTTTCGAGCGATAAGCCATGGCAGCTTCCCTGTGATGAGACCTGCAGGGTAGGGCGCTTCTGGTGATAGGAAAACGCTGGTTTGGCTGCTAGTTTGTCAAAATTATTTTGACAAGGAGCGCCGTGGACATGGTCAGTCTGGATCGATTCGACACCTTCAAAGCCGTGGTCGAGGCCGGTTCGTTGACCGCTGCCGCTGACACATTGGGCCAGACTCGCGCGGTGGTGAGCTTCAATCTCAAGCGGCTGGAAGAGGAATTGGGCGTGACCTTGCTCACCCGTAATACCCGGCAACTGGCGCTGACCGACGCCGGCGAGCGTTTTTATCGACGCTGTCTGCGTACGTTGGACGAAGCACGATTGGCGATCGAGGAAGCCCGTTCGGAGCATTCACAGCTCAAGGGTACGTTGCGCATCACCACCACGGTGGAGTTTGCATTGGCCCAGGTGGTGCCGGCGCTTGAGGTGTTTCGTCAGCAGCAACCGCAGTTGAATATTCACCTGTCGACGTCTTCGACCCATGCCGATCTGATCTCCGAACGGTTCGACATGGCGATTCGTCTGGGGCGTATGCACGACTCCAATTTGCGTGCGGTGCAGTTGTCGACATTCGAGGTATTCGCGGTGGCCGCGCCGAGTCTGGTTGAGCGTTTTGCACCGGTTGCCACGCTGGCCGTATTGGAATCAATGCCGACATTGGGCCATGGACGGGTGCCGGAAATGACCGTGGTCGATCCCTTTGGCACCGAGCATTTTTACCAGCCAAAACCGGGCATCACGGCCATCGTGGCGGACAACTCGGCGACGTTGCGGGCGTTTGCGTTGACCGGGCAAGGCGTGGCGATTTTGCCGCAATGGTTGATTCAGGATGATCTGGACGCCGGACGCTTGCAGCGCTTGTTGGCGGATTATCGTTTTGCTCAGCAAGGGGTGTATGCGTTGTATCCGGATACCCGGCATTTGCCGCTGAAGGTGCGGGCGTTTATTGATTTCATGAAAGGGTGGGGCTGAGGAACTGCAGTGCCTGGTCTGGCCTCTTCGCGGGCAAGCCTTGCTCCTACATTGGGTTTGCGGCGCACACAAAACCGTAGGAGCAAGGCTTGCC
>NZ_JASCPK010000221.1:0-6418 GCF_029959385.1 Pseudomonas sp. PS01303 | reverse complement strand
CGCGAAAGCGGTGGGTCAGCCACAGTTATGTTGAATGTGCCGCCGCCTTCGCGAGCAGGCTCGCTCCCACAGGTTTTGCTTTGGGTTTTCGACTGATGGGTCTTGATCGAGACTGTAAGGTTCCCCCGTGTCGATTTCAGACCAAACCATGACGCCATCAGGCTACTGAGCCCTCCACCAAGCCAGATAAGGTGAAGTGTCTTTTCATTAAAAAACCACATCGGTTTGATAAGAACTGCGGCGGTTGGATGGGGTTTCTTGTACGGCAACAACGGTGATCCGTTGCCCCTGTCCAGTCGCTTAAATGTCGCTCAGCAGAGAATAAAAAAACCAATGATTAGCCCGTCCAAGGATTCGAATGGCCAATTGGCGCAGGGCTTTAAGCCTCGTCACGTAACAATGCTATCTATCGCCGGGATCATCGGCGCCGGTTTGTTCGTGGGCTCGGGGCATGCCATTGCGGCGGCGGGGCCGGCGGTGTTGTTGGCGTATTTGTTCTCGGGTTTGCTCGTGGTGCTGGTCATGCGCATGCTCGGTGAAATGGCGGTGGCCAATCCGGACACCGGCTCGTTTTCCACCTACGCCGACCAGGCCATCGGGCGCTGGGCGGGGTTTACCATCGGTTGGCTTTACTGGTGGTTCTGGGTGTTGGTGATTCCCATTGAAGCGCTGGCGGCCGGCCATGTGCTCCATCAATGGTTTCCGCAGGTCGATGCGTGGCTGTTTGCGTTGGTGTCGATCATTGTGCTGGCCGTGACCAACCTGTTCAGCGTGTCCAAATACGGTGAATTCGAGTTCTGGTTCGCCATGGCCAAAGTCGTGGCGATCATCGGTTTCATCGGCGTTGGTTTTGCCGTGTTGATGGGTTGGGTGCCGGATCGCGAAGTCAGTGGTTTGAGCGGTTTGATGGCCACCCACGGCGGATTCGCGCCCAACGGCATGTCAGCGGTGGTCGGCGCTTTCATCACCATCATGTTCAGTTTTATCGGCACCGAAGCGGTGACCATCGCCGCCGCCGAATCCAACAACCCGGCGCAGAACATCGCCAAAGCCACGCGCTCGGTGATCTGGCGCATCGGCGTGTTTTATCTGCTGTCGATCTTCGTGGTGATTTCCGTGGTGCCCTGGAATGATCCGCTGTTGGCCTCGGTCGGCTCGTATCAACGGGCGCTGGAAATCATGAATATTCCTCACGCCAAGTTCATGGTCGACGTCGTCGTGTTGATCGCCGTCGCCAGTTGCATGAATTCTTCGATCTACATTGCTTCGCGCATGTTGTTTTCGCTGGGACGCCGTGGCGATGCGCCGAAGGCGTTGAAGGTGACATCGGCCGCCGGCGTGCCACGGGCGGCTGTTTTCGCCAGCACCGTGTTGGGCGCGGCGATCACCGTGTGGAGCTATTTCATGCCCGCCGGGTTGTTTGAATTTCTGCTTGCCAGTTCTGGCGCGATTGCCTTGCTGGTGTACCTGACCATCGCCGTGTCGCAGCTGCGCATGCGACGGATCTTGCGCCAGCGCAACGTCGAGCTGACCTTTCGCATGTGGCTTTTTCCGTGGCTGACCTGGCTGGTGATCGTGTTCATTTGCGCGGCGTTGACGGTGATGATGATCACCCCGCAACACCGCACCGAAGTGAGCACGACCATTGGCCTCGCGTTGCTGATTTCTTTCCTCGGCCTGGTGACCTCGCGTGATCCTGCGCAGGCTGCCCGGGTGACGTCAGCGGGTTAACGCCGCACCACCAACGCTTCTGTAAGGACACGAATCCGATGTCATCGAACGCCGCCGCGCCTGACGGTGCGACTCAATCCGTTGGCTTTCTGCTCTTGGACAAATTCACCCTGATGTCGCTGGCGTCCGCCGTCGAACCGTTGCGCATGGCCAATCAATTGTCCGGGCGTGAGCTGTATCGCTGGCAGACGTTCAGCGTTGGCGGCGCGCCGGTCTGGGCCAGCGACGGCGTGCCGATTACGCCGGATGGGTCGTGGAGTAATCCTTGCGTGGATACGGTGATTGTCTGCGGCGGCGTCGGCATTCAGAGCGTGATTTCGCGGGAGCACATCACTTGGCTGCAGGCCCTGGCGCGTCAATCGAAGCGCTTGGGCGGCGTGTGCACCGGCAGTTGGGCGCTGGCGAAAGCCGGGCTGCTCGACGGTTATGAATGCAGCGTGCATTGGGAATTTCTCGCGGCGATGCAGGAAGCGTTTCCGCGTGTCAGCGTCAGCACCAGCCTGTTTAGCCTCGATCGCTATCGCGTCACCACCTCCGGCGGTACCGCACCGCTGGACATGATGCTGCACTTGATCAGCCGCGATCATGGCCGCGATTTGTCCGCTGCCATCTCTGAGATGTTTGTCTACGAGCGCGTCCGCAACCAGCAGGATCATCAGCGCGTGCCGCTCAAGCACGTGCTCGGCACGCATCAGCCGAAGCTGCAAGAAATTGTGGCGCTGATGGAGGCCAATCTTGAGGAACCGATCGAGCTGGATCACCTGGCGGCGTACGTTGATTTGTCGCGTCGACAGCTGGAGCGGTTGTTCCAGAAATACCTCAACTGTTCGCCGTCGCGTTATTACTTGAAACTGCGCCTGATTCGCGCGCGGCAACTGCTCAAGCAAACGTCGTTGTCGATCGTTGAGTTGACGCATGTTTGCGGCTTTGTTTCGACGCCGCATTTTTCCAAATGCTATCGCGAACACTTTGGCGTCCCGCCGAGCGACGAGCGCGGTGGGTCGGAGATGAGCCGAAAACCGGCGCTGAAGGCGGTGTCGACGCAACCGCTGACGGTGCTGGAGCAGGCACGGAATGAGTCGACATTTGCCAGTGTTCGGATGATTGAACACGCGGATTTGGCGCAGATAGGCTGATCGACATTCATCAGTGTGGGAGCGGGCTTGCTCGCGAAAGCGGTGTATCAGCCACATTGATGTTGAATGTGCCGCCGCCTTCGCGAGCAAGCTCAGCTCCTACAGATTTTCTGTCGTACACAAAACCTGAGTCAGAACACAAATCCCCTGTGGGAGCGGGCTTGCTCGCGAAAGCGGTGGGTCAGCCGAGAAGGTGTGGGATGTGCCGCCGTCTTCGCGAGCGAGCTCTGCTTCTACAAAGGTGTGGGGTTAGAGCAAACTCCACGAAACCCCGACGTAAACCCCCATGCCTTCGCCCGGCGTCGACCGCGCGGCATCCTGACCTTTGTCGTCATACCCCGGTGTGACCGTCGCGGCGTAGTGTTTGTTGGTCAAATTGCGCATGTCGACCCAACCCTGCCAGTCCCCCTTCGGCGCGTTGTAGCCGAGCGTTGCGCCGAACAGTGCGTACGGATCGGCGTAGTAACTGTCCGCGTAATCCACGGCAACTTTCGACACCAGTTGCGTGTTCACCGCCGCAAAGAACCCCTGCGGCCAGTCGTAACGCAATTCGCCTTGGTAGTAATGCATCGGCAGGCCCGGCAAGCGGTTGTCGCCGAAGCGGTCGTCGTCGCGATAGTGGAAATCGCTGAAGGTGTATGCCTGACGCAGGCTCAACTGGCGGCCATCGGCAGCCGACCAGAGTTTGCTGTTGAGGCTCGCTTCGACGCCTTGGTGCACGGTCGGGCTGGCGTTCAACTCATACGGCGTGACGGCGTTCGCATCCGGCAGCACTGAAAGCAGTTCATGTCGCACCTGCGCGTAGTACCACGCCAGGCTCCATTCGCCGATGGCGCTGTTGCCACGCCCGCCGAGCTCCAGCGTGGTCGCGGTCTGGTTTTGCAGTTTGATCGGGTCTTTTTGCGTACCCGTCGAGGCGCCGTTACCGGCAGCGAAGCGCACGTTGGAGCTGTAGATCAGCGACCATGGGTGCGGCGCTTCGACGGAGCGGCTGAGGTTGCCGAACACTTGCAGATCCGGGTTGATCTGGTAGCGCAGGCCGAGGCGCGGCGCGTAGTCCCAGTCGTTCATGCTGGTTTTGCCACCGCTTTGCGGATAGGTCACGTCGCTTTCGCGGCGGGTGTAGATGGCGGCGAGGCCAGTGGTCAGCCACAGATCGTTGGCGATTTCGAGGTCGTTGCCGAAGTGCAGCACGGTGTCCGAACCCTGATAAGTGAAATCGCGCATTTTTGTGCCCGGCGCATAACCGGCGGTGTTGCCGGTGGGGATGCGCACGAATTCGCTGGCGCCGTCATTGGGCAGGTGTTTGGTCACGCGCAGGCCGACGTTGCTGCGGCTTTCCATGCCGAAGATCGTGTCGCGACGTTTGTAGTCGAAGGTGCCGCTGACGTCGGTGTAGGCGACTTTCAAACGGTTCGGGCCTTCGCGCAGATCCATCGGGTAATCGTGGTAGACGAGGCCGGTCTGGATGCTCGAATCGTCGTCGATGTAGAAGGTGGTTTTGTTGCCGATGAAGGTGCTGCCCGGTTGCTTGCGGCTGTCGTCGCGCGCCACGTAAGACGGATTGGCCGCGCGTGGATCGTGTTCGATGGAGTGCTTGGTTACGCGGCCGGCGAGGTCGTTGTCGGTTTCGCGGTAGCGGATGTAGAAGCGCGTTTCCAGGTTCGGGTTGAAGCGATAACCGAAGTTGGCGATCACGCCTTTGCTTTCGCTGGCGGTGTGATCCTGATAGCCGTCGGCGTTGGAATCGGTCAGCGACACGTAGTAGTCGAAGTCGCCGAGCACTTGCCCGGAACTGACCTGACGCTGCTGATAGCCGTGGCTGCCAGTGGCGTAGCGCACTTGCAGTTTCGGCGCGTTGTAGCCGGTGTGGCTGACGTAATCGATGGCGCCGCCGAGGGCCAGTGAGCCACGGTCGAAACCGTTGGCGCCGCGCAGCACTTCAACGTGATCGACCCACAGCGGTTCGAGCAATTCGTAGGGCGTGCCGCCGGGGCCGGTCAGCGGCAGGCCGTCGAGCATGGTGTAAAGGCCCGAGGCGTGGGCGCCCGGCGCGCGATTGATGCCCGAACCACGCACGGAAATCTTCACGCCTTCGTTGCCTGCCGACTGCGCGTAAACGCCCGGTTGATAGGCCAGCACATCCTGATTACTCGAGACGCGGCCCTGCAACGGTTGGCGCATATCGACCACGTTGGTGCCGCCGGGCACTTGCTCGAGGCGCTCTTTGGCTTCTTCAACCGACGCATCCGAACCGCGTTGCTCATCGGCCGAAATCAGCACTTGCCCCAGTTCCAGACCTTGAGTCTCGGCCATCGCCGGGCAGGCAAGGGCCAGGCCCAGCAGGGCAGTGGGCAGGGATTTTGGCGACGGCATCGAAAAACTCCAGACAGGCAAGGGCGGGCAATGAATGAACAGTGCGACGCAGGAAAGAACGAAGGAAACACATGGCAATTTTGCTTTTTACCCGGCGATGGCAAACAGCAGGTCATGAACTAACCTCACGTGTCTGGTGTGTGTCGTCAATAAACATTCTGTTTCTGCATTCATTCGAGAGGGCCGGGTCATGGCAAAAGACAAAAAGAAGGACGCCAAGGCGCCTGAAAGTCCGAAGCTGAAAAACAAGGATTACCTGGAGCAACTGCGCAAACTGCACGTTGAGCTGGTCAAGTTGCAGGAATGGGTGATCGCCGAGGGCGTCAAGGTTTGTATTGTTTTTGAGGGCCGTGATGGCGCGGGGAAGGGCGGTACGATCAAGGCGCTGACTGAGCGTGTGAGCCCGCGGGTTTTCCGCGTGGTGGCGCTGCCGGCGCCGACCGATCGCGAGAAGAGCCAGATGCATGTGCAGCGTTATTTACCGTATCTGCCGGCGGCGGGGGAAGTGGTGATCTTCGACCGCAGTTGGTACAACCGCGCCGGTGTCGAGCGGGTGATGGGCTTTTGCACGGATGAGCAGGCGGACAAGTTTCTCAAGTCGATCCCGTGGGTTGAGCATGCGATCGTGCAGTCCGGGGTGATTTTGCTGAAGTATTGGCTGGAAGTGAGCCCGGAAGAGCAGACGCGGCGGCTGGAAGCGCGGATCAATGACGGTCGCAAGATCTGGAAACTGACGCCGATGGATCTGAAATCCTACAGCCGCTGGTACGATTATTCGCGGGCGCGAGATGAGATGTTTAAACATTCCGATACCGAGCATGCGCCGTGGCTGGTGGCGGATTCGAATGACAAGCGTCGGGCTCGGCTGAACATCATCACTGATGTGCTGAGTCGCATTCCTTATGAGGATGTGAAGCGCGAGAAGGTTGAACTGCCGAAGCGGCAGAAGGCGGGCAAGTACAAGGATCCGAATTATCCGTATCGGCGTGTGGCCGAAAAATTCTGATACGCAGCCGGGTGCGATGTTGAACCCACCGCCGCCTTCGCGGGCAAGCCCGGCTCCCACAGGGTTCTCGGTCGTATGCAAATCCCCGAACACCCCACAAATCTTTGTAGGAGCTGAGCTTGCTCGCGAAAGCGGTGGGTCAGTCACCATCTCCGGTACAGATCCACCG
>NZ_JASCPK010000220.1:0-6491 GCF_029959385.1 Pseudomonas sp. PS01303 | reverse complement strand
CTGCCGAAGGCTGCGATCTTTTGATCCTGGCTTTTTTGCAGATCAAGATCAAAAGATCGCAGCCTTCGGCAGCTCCTACAGAAAGCGGGTTTGGGTCGTCCATAAAAAATGCCCCGGCTCTTTCGAGGCGGGGCATTTTTCATTGCTGCGTTAACTCAGCGATTGCGGGTCAGCAAGGCTGGTTTTTCGCCACGTGGGCGGCTTGGCAGTTGATCGAGCTGCTCAGGTGTCGGGAAGCGGTCGGCTTTCGATTCCTTGTGCATGATCTTCGGGCCAGTGCTGCGCGGGTTTTGCACGGCTGGCTCGCTGCGTGGCTGATCGTCACGGGCCGGACGGCGGTTGCGCGAGGACGAAGCGTCATCGCGACGCGCCGGCTGACCATCACGCGGTGCGCCGTTACGCGGGCCGCTGCGTTTGGCTGGCGGGGTGCCGGTGCTCGAACCGTTGCTGTTGCGCGGGCCGTTCTGGCGACCTTGTGGCTGACCGCCACGAGGTGCGCCCGAACCTGCGCCTGCACCTTGAGCCGGTGCGCCTGGACGACGGCCGCGACCGCCAGCCGGAGCCGGCTTGGGCACGTAGTCAACGCGGTTACCGAAGTTATCCACATCGTCATCGAGGAACTCGTCCGGCGCACGATCAGCTGCCGCACGTGGCGGCTGGCTTGGACGCTGTTCACGGGCCGGGGTGCCTTCGCGCGGTTTCTGCTGACGGGCAGGGCGCTCGCCACGTTCACCGGCCGGCTTCTCTTTGCCCTTGTCTTTGCCTTTGTCTTTACGACCGCCGCCACCGCCGCCGCCATTCGGCCCGTCGCCGCGTGGGCCACGTGGATTGCGCGGGTTACGCACGTCCGGACGCTCACGCACTTCCGGCTTCTCGGCTTCAATGGTGCTCGAATCGAAGCCCATCAGGTCGCCGTCGGCGATTTTCTGCTTGGTCATGCGTTCGATGCTTTTCAGCAGTTTTTCTTCGTCCGGTGCGACCAGCGAAATCGCCTCGCCCGAACGACCGGCACGGCCCGTACGGCCGATACGGTGAACGTAGTCTTCATCGACGTTCGGCAGTTCGAAGTTGACCACGTGTGGCAACTGATCGATGTCCAGACCGCGTGCGGCGATGTCGGTCGCAACCAGAATGCGAACCTGGTTGGCCTTGAAGTCGGCCAGCGCTTTGGTGCGCGCGTTCTGGCTCTTGTTACCGTGGATCGCCACAGCCGGCAGGCCGTGTTTGTCCAGGTATTCGGCCAGACGGTTGGCGCCGTGCTTGGTGCGAGTGAAGACCAGCACCTGTTCCCACGCGCCGGCGGTGATCAGGTGCGCCAGCAGCGCACGCTTGTGGCTGGCCGGCAGACGGAAGACGCGTTGTTCGATGCGCTCGACCGTGGTGTTCGGCGGCGTCACTTCGATGCGTTCCGGGTTGTGCAGCAGCTTGCCGGCGAGGTCGGTGATGTCCTTGGAGAACGTCGCCGAGAACAGCAGGTTCTGACGCTTGGACGGCAGACGTGCGAGAACTTTCTTCACGTCGTGCACGAAGCCCATGTCGAGCATGCGGTCGGCTTCGTCGAGGACGAGGATTTCCACGTGGGACAGGTCAACGCTGCCCTGGCCACACAGATCGAGCAAACGACCCGGGCAGGCGACGAGCACGTCAACGCCACGGGACATGGCCTGAACCTGTGGGTTCATGCCGACGCCGCCGAAGATGCAGGCGCTGACGAATTTCAGGTCACGGGCGTAGATCTTGAAGCTCTCGTGTACCTGGGCCGCGAGTTCGCGGGTCGGGGTCAGGACCAGTACGCGCGGTTGGCGCGGGCCATGACGCTGGGATTTGTCCGGGTGACCGTTGGGGAACAACCGCTCCAGGATCGGAAGGGCGAAACCGCCGGTTTTACCGGTACCTGTCTGAGCCGCCACCATCAGGTCGCGACCTTGCAACACGGCGGGAATGGCCCGCTGTTGCACCGGAGTAGGCTCGGTATAGCCCGCATCTTCGATGGCGCGGACTAAAGCCTCGGAGAGACCGAGGGAAGCAAAGGACATGAGTAATCCTGTTTTAGTTAGGGCTTGGCCCAATGGGAGTCTTGCCTGGCGCGAATCACGTTTAAGAGGACGCAATCCCGTCCGGTCCTGCTGCGGTTCCGAAGGCACGTCTGGAGTGCTCGCGCGGGCTGGGAAGCTGCGCTGTAGCGGGTCGAGAGGCCTTTTACGGTTCCGGGCGTCCGGGCGTGAGCCTGGCGGGAACGCCGGAGTATAACAGAGCAATCACTGCGCGCTGCTTTCCTGCTGCTCAACGGTTTTGCGGCTGGCCGACGCATTGCCCAGCGGCGCGACATCGGACGGGGCCGCGCCGTAGCGCGCGCTTAGCTCGGCGTAGGCCGGTTCGCGCTTGAAACGCTTGAGCTCGGCACCGAAACGCTGCACCAGTAAATCCATGCCAGCATTGCGCCGAACTGCTAAAAACTGGCTCTGGCGGCTAATCACGGTCGGGTTTTCAGTGATCTGATTGCGGATATCCAGTTCATCGAGCAAGTGCTGACCGACGCGGCGATCGGTGATCAGCAAGTCGATACGACCACGCACCAGTTTGCCGAAGTTGGCTTCGTGGGTCGGCGCGGGTTCGCGGGTAAACAGAGTCGAACTGCTGAAGTCGGGGCTATATAGATAGCCCGGCGAGGTGCCGATGGTCAGGCCTTTGAGTTCTTTGAGTGTGCTGAACGGGTGCGGTCGATCGTTGGCGTAGAACATCACGAACTCGACGTCCGACAACGGTTCGCTCGGGTAGAGCAGGGTGGCGTCGCGCTCATCGCTGTGAAAGATATCCAGCGCACCGTCGGCCTGACCGGTTTCGAGCATCGACAGGCAACGCTTCCATGGCAGGAACTGCCATTCGACTTCGATGCCCAGTCGTTTGAAGACAATGGCGGTGGTTTCGTAGTCGAGCCCGAGGTTTTTGCCGTTCTCTTCGTAGACGTAAGGCGCCCACGGCTCGGTGACAATACGCAACTTCTCGCCTCGAGCAGCGAAGCTCAGGCAAGCAAAAACCAGCACGGCGAATAACTGTGTGATCAAGGGCATGGCTTGAGATTACGACGAGAAACGCGAAAGAGCCAGAAGGTGGCAGCAGATGCTCTGTTTCGGGCGTTTAAAAGCAAAAAATCGCAGCCTGCGGTAGCTCCTACACGGGATACGAAATCTCAATGTAGGAGCTGCCGAAGGCTGCGATCTTTTGATCTTGCTTGTCGCTTTCAGCTTGAAGCTTGCAGCTGCTTCAACGAGGCAACTTCAGGTTATTCCAGATCGCCAGACTCGGTTCAGCCTGGTTCATGGAATAGAAGTGCAGCCCCGGTGCGCCGCCCTGCAACAGGCGTTCGCACATCTCGCTGACGACTTGCTCGCCAAAGCGCTGAATGCTTTGCGTGTCATCGCCGTAGGCTTCCAGTTGCTTGCGGATCCAGCGCGGAATTTCCGCACCGCAGGCGTCGGAGAAGCGTGCGAGTTTGCTGTAGTTGGTGATCGGCATGATCCCCGGCACGATTGGCAGATCGACACCCTGCGCCTGCAAACGGTCGACAAAGTAGAAGTAGCTGTCGGCGTTGAAGAAGTACTGGGTGATCGCGCTGTCGGCGCCAGCCTTGGCTTTGCGCACGAAGTTGGCCAGATCGTCTTCGTAGTTGCGTGCTTGCGGATGCATCTCCGGGTAAGCGGCGACTTCGATGTGGAAATGATCGCCGGTTTCTTCACGAATGAATTCAACCAGTTCATTGGCGTGACGCAGCTCACCGCTGGTCATGCCCATGCCGGACGGCAGGTCACCACGCAGGGCGACGATGCGCTTGATGCCGGCAGCCTTGTACTCGTTCAGCAGGCCGCGCAGGTCGTCCTTGCTGTCGCCGACGCACGACAGGTGCGGTGCGGCCGGTACTTTGACTTCGCTTTCCAGTT
The DNA here is from genome assembly GCF_029959385.1 of Pseudomonas sp. PS01303. Taxonomy (NCBI): domain Bacteria; kingdom Pseudomonadati; phylum Pseudomonadota; class Gammaproteobacteria; order Pseudomonadales; family Pseudomonadaceae; genus Pseudomonas; species Pseudomonas sp. PS01303. The sequence goes on along the minus strand of NZ_JASCPK010000220.1, from coordinate 2,553 downwards.
GCAGAACGGTGTTGAGGGTGCGATCACGGGTCGAACCACCAGCGCCATAGGTGCAGGAAAAGAAATCAGGGTTGTAAGTGGCCAACTGACGGGCAGTGGCGAGCAGTTTTTCATGCCCAGCATCGGTCTTGGTCGGGAAGAACTCGAAGCTGTAGCGACGGTCTTGGGACATGGTCATACCCTTGGAAACAAGAACCTTCGAGGCGCTGCAGTCCCGTGTGGGAGCGAGCCTGCTCGCGAAAGCGCTGGGTCAGACAACACGGATGTTGAATGATACGCCGCCTTCGCGAGCAGGCTCGCTCCCACAGGGAAAGCGAGCAGTCAGCGCCTGTTAGTAGCGGTAAGCGTGCGGCTTGAACGGGCCTTCGACGGTTACGCCGATGTAGTCAGCCTGTTGCTTGGTCAGTTGGGTGACCACGCCGCCGAAGCCGCGAACCATTTCCAGGGCCACTTCTTCGTCGAGTTTCTTCGGCAGTACTTCAACGGTCAGACGCTCGGCTTTCTGGGCTGGCGACAGGTCGGCGTACTTCTGGTCGAACAGGAAGATCTGCGCCAGAACCTGGTTGGCGAACGAACCGTCCATGATGCGGCTTGGGTGGCCAGTGGCGTTACCCAGGTTCACCAGACGGCCTTCGGCCAGCAGGATCAGGTAGTCGTCGTTCTGCGCGTCGAAAGCGCCCGGGCCGGTACGGTGGATCTTGTGTACCTGTGGCTTCACTTCTTCCCATGCCCAGTTCTTGCGCATGAAAGCGGTGTCGATTTCGTTGTCGAAGTGACCGATGTTGCAGACAACGGCGCGCTTCTTCAGAGCTTTGAGCATGTTCGAGTCGCAAACATTGACGTTACCGGTGGTGGTCACGATCAGGTCGATCTTGCCTAGCAGCGCTTTGTCGATGCTCGCTTCGGAACCGTCGTTGATACCGTCGATGAACGGCGACACCAGTTCGAAACCGTCCATGCACGCTTGCATGGCGCAGATCGGGTCAACTTCGGAAACCTTGACGATCATGCCTTCCTGACGCAGGGACTGAGCCGAACCCTTGCCCACGTCACCGTAACCGATGACCAGCGCTTGCTTGCCGGACAGCAGGTGGTCAGTACCACGCTTGATCGCGTCGTTCAGGCTGTGACGGCAGCCGTACTTGTTGTCGTTCTTGGACTTGGTTACCGAGTCGTTGACGTTGATGGCCGGGATGCGCAGTTCGCCCTTGGCCAGCATGTCCAGCAGACGGTGTACGCCGGTGGTGGTTTCTTCGGTCACGCCGTGTACGCGATCCAGTACTTGTGGGTACTTGTCGTGCAGCAACTGAGTCAGGTCGCCGCCGTCGTCGAGGATCATGTTGGCGTCCCATGGCGCGCCATCCTTGAGGATGGTTTGTTCCAGGCACCACTCGTACTCTTCTTCAGTCTCGCCTTTCCAGGCGAAAACCGGGATGCCGGCAGCAGCGATAGCGGCAGCAGCCTGATCCTGAGTCGAGAAAATGTTGCACGACGACCAGCGTACTTCGGCACCCAGGGCAACCAGGGTTTCGATCAGCACGGCAGTCTGAATGGTCATGTGGATGCAGCCGAGGATCTTGGCGCCTTTCAACGGCTGTTCGCCGGAGTACTTGCGACGCAGACCCATCAGAGCCGGCATTTCCGATTCGGCGATGATGGTTTCGCGGCGACCCCAGGCAGCCAGGGACATGTCGGCAACTTTGTAATCGTTAAAATCTGCAGGCGTGATAACAGCGCTCATGAAGAGCCTCCATTCGTAATGTATGCGAATGGGCGCCGTTGTGCGTTTAGTGTCCGGCCGTGGCCAGTCAACGCCCCATCCGAGCCTGACAGGTTGAACCTGCTGCAGCGCCCCTCGGACAGGTGGCGGGAAAACGGTATCAATTGAAGATGACCGTTTTGAAACGGGGGCGATTATAGCCGTCTAGACTGATCTTCCAAAGGGTTTCTGTCGGCCAAATGAAGATCGCTAATGGCGACCATAGTCGAAGCCGCATGGAGCATGACCGCTCAGTCTGCCAAGATACCGCCCATCGTTCGGCAAGACACTCAGGAGTGAAGATGAATTTCCACACCCGCAAATGGGTAAAACCCGAAGACCTCAACCCCAACGGCACCCTGTTCGGTGGCAGCCTGTTGCGCTGGATCGACGAAGAAGCGGCGATTTACGCGATCGTGCAGTTGGGCAATCAGCGCGTGGTGACCAAGTACATTTCCGAAATCAACTTTGTCAGCGCCTCGCGCCAGGGCGACATCATCGAACTGGGCATCACCGCCACCGAGTTCGGTCGCACCTCGATTACCCTGACCTGCGAAGTGCGCAACAAGATCACCCGCAAGAGCATTCTGACCGTTGAGAAGATGGTCTTCGTGAACCTCGGCGAAGACGGCTTGCCGGCACCGCATGGCCGCACTGAAATCAAATATGTGAAAGACCAGTTTCAGGAAGATGAGTTAGTCAGCGAGTAATGCGAGCCCCGTAGGAGCTGCCGAAGGCTGCGATCTTTTGATCTTGTTTTATAGAGGCAAGATCAAAAGATCGCAGCCTTCGGC
>NZ_JASCPK010000021.1:0-61357 GCF_029959385.1 Pseudomonas sp. PS01303 | reverse complement strand
GTGTTTGTACTGGCCCCTTCGCGAGCAAGCTTTGCTCCTACGCGGCACGATTCGCCTTTGTAGGAGCAAAGCTTGCTCGCGAAGGCGGCCGATCAGCCGCCGAAAATCTCAGGTCAGATCAAAACTTCTCGATCGCGCGGAAATTCTGCTCGCGCACCACTTCCTTCGGCTTGTACGCGCAATACCCCGGACGTGGCCCGATCTTCGGGTGATTGCGGCAGGTATCCGGCCGCTTGTCATAAATGGTGCACAGGCGGCTCTTACGATCCAGGTAGTAGCAATCGTTGTTGCTCATGCGCTGCAGGGTGAAGATGCCGGACTTCTGATTGAAGCGTTCAACCAGGCCTTCCTTCTGCAAACGCTTGGCGATGTTCTTCGGCGGGTCACCGAGTTCGAACTCGTCGACCACACCGATGCGCACCAGATCCTTGATCTTCACCTCAACCGGCAGCGTGCAGCAGCTGGATATGCAGGAACCGCACATCGGGGCTGAATATTTTGCCCACGTATCGAGACGATCGATCTCGGCGGCGGCAATCAGGTTGGGCTTCATCATCGGGAGTTACCAGGCGTGTGTGCATCAGGGCGCGCGATCATACCGGGACTGGTGGATTTTTGAACAACCTTTCGCCAGATTTTTTCTCGATGCAGGCACATTGCCGGACAATTCGGCACGGCCCCTGCATTCATTAGCCCAGCCGCCAGGGTTATGCCGGGCCATCTCACCGTCTCAGGAAATACTGCCGAACCAGAGCCCTCACCGTCGGTCAGACCGTCTAGGCTCAGACAATTCCCGCTCGCTCGAGGTCCCATTGATGACTCAAGAACCACTAGTTCGCGAAGCAGAGGTGGCCGCATTCCGCGATGCCGTCCTGACCAAACTCACCTACGCGGTGGGCAAAGACCCTGATCACGCCTTCGACCATGACTGGTTCGAAGCCATCGCTTTGGCTGCGCGCGATCACATGGTCGAGCACTGGATGGATCACACCCGGCAGATCTACCGCAAAGGCCAGAAGCGGGTGTATTACCTCTCGCTGGAATTCCTCATCGGCCGTTTGCTCTACGACAGCCTGAGCAACCTTGGCCTGCTCGACGTCGCCCGTGAAGCGTTGACCGAACTCGGTGTCGATCTCGAACGCATTCGCTTGCTGGAGCCCGACGCGGCGCTCGGCAACGGCGGCCTCGGTCGTCTGGCGGCGTGCTTCATGGAAAGCATGTCGACCCTCGGCATCGCCGGCCACGGTTACGGCATTCGTTATGAACACGGTTTGTTCCGCCAGGCCATCGTCGATGGCTGGCAACAGGAGCAGACCGAGCACTGGCTGGATTTCGGTAACCCGTGGGAGTTTGAGCGGCCAGAGGTCGTCTACTCCATCGGCTTCGGCGGCAGCGTAGAAACCGTCACCGATGCTTCTGGAAAATCCAAACAAGTCTGGTCGCCGGCAGAAACCGTCCGCGCGATTGCCTACGACACGCCGGTGGTCGGCTGGCGCGGGGCAAGCGTCAATACGCTGCGTCTGTGGCGTGCCCGTGCCATGGAAGATTTGCACCTTGAGCGCTTCAACGCCGGTGACCACTTGGGCGCCGTCGCCGAGGTTGCTCGCGCCGAAAGTATCTCGCGCGTGCTCTACCCGGCAGACAGCACCGAAGCAGGGCAAGAGCTGCGCCTGCGTCAGGAATACTTCTTCGTCGCCGCCTCGTTGCAGGATCTGCTGCGTCGCCATCGCAACATGCACACCTCAGTGCTGACGCTGGGCGATCACGCGGCAATTCAGCTCAACGACACCCACCCTTCAATCGCCGTCGCCGAACTGATGCGACAACTGGTCGACGTCTACGACGTGGCGTGGGACGCGGCGTGGCAAGTGACGGTCGATACGCTGTCGTACACCAACCACACGCTGCTGCCGGAAGCGCTGGAAACCTGGCCGGTGGGCCTGATGGAACGTATGCTGCCACGGCACATGCAGATCATTTACCTGATCAACGCCCAGCACATCGATTCGCTGCGCGCCAAAGGCATTCACGATTTCGACGTGCTCCGCGCCGTGTCGCTGATCGAAGAAGACAACGGTCGCCGCGTGCGCATGGGCAACCTCGCGTTCCTCGGTTCGCACAGCGTCAACGGTGTATCCGGATTGCACACGCAGCTGATGCGTAAAACCGTGTTCGCCGAACTGCACAAGCTCTACCCGGAGCGGATCAACAACAAAACCAACGGCATTACTTTCCGCCGCTGGCTGTATCAGGCCAACTCGGAACTGACTTCGATGCTGGTCGACGCATTGGGCCCGGATCTGCTGGATAACGCGGAAGAGCGCTTGCTCGATCTTGAACCGTTCGCCGAGAAGCCCGCGTTCCGCAAAGCTTTCGCCGAACAGCGCCTGCACAGCAAAAAAGCGCTGGCTTATCTGATTCATGAACGCTTGGGCATTGCCGTCAATCCGGCGGCGATGTTCGACGTGCAGGTCAAACGGATCCACGAATACAAACGCCAGTTGCTCAACCTGCTGCACACCGTGGCGTTGTATCAGGCGATTCGCGCCGAGCCGGAAGTCGACTGGGTACCACGGGTGAAAATCTTCGCCGGTAAAGCGGCGGCGAGTTATCACCAGGCCAAACTGATCATCAAACTGACCAACGACATTGCGCGGGTGGTGAATAACGATCCGACGGTGCGTGGCCTGCTGAAAGTGGTGTTCCTGCCCAACTACAACGTCAGTCTGGCGGAGAGCATTATTCCGGCGGCGGACTTGTCCGAGCAGATTTCGACTGCCGGTTTCGAGGCGTCGGGCACCAGCAACATGAAGTTCGGCCTCAACGGCGCGCTGACTATCGGCACCCTCGACGGCGCCAACGTGGAAATGTGCGAGCGCATCGGGGCCGAGCACATGTTTATCTTTGGTCTCAGCGCGCAGCAGGTGGAAGCGCGTAAACAGAACCACGAGTTCAGCGCTTTGCCGGACATCGCCGCGTCGCATCGTTTGAACGATGTGTTGCAAGCGATCCGCAGTGGGGTGTTCTCGCCAGACGATACTTCGCGCTACACCGGGTTGATCGACTCGCTGGTGGATTACGACCGCTTTCTGGTCTGCGCTGATTTCGACTCGTATTGGGAAGCGCAGAAACGCGTTGAAGAGCACTGGCACGACAGCAACAACTGGTGGCGTTCGGCGGTGCTCAACACGGCGCGGATGGGCTGGTTCTCGTCAGACCGGACGATTCGTGAGTACGCCACGGAGATCTGGAAAGCACTGGAGTAACTTTCCGCTCGGCTCGATATAATCGCGCGCCGGAAAAGATCGCAGCCTTCGGCAGCTCCTGCACAGGTGTTCGCATAACCCTGTAGGAGCTGCCGCAGGCTGCGATCTTTTTGGGTCAGGCTGCGCTAATCTTCCCGGATTGGCCTTCGCGCTTAGGGATATCGACCATGCAATGGATGTTCATGTTGATTGGGCTGGTGCTCGGCTGGCTGCTCGACGAGTCATTCAGTGATGCGCTGTTGGGCGCGTTGCTGGGGCTGGTGATCGGGCAGACGCTGCGCATTGCTCGGCTTGGCTCGCAAGCGGCTGAGCAACAGCAGCAACTTGAACAGGCGAAAGTCGCGTTACAGGGCGTTGAGCAGCGGCTGTTTCTGCTGGAAGGCGCGCCGGTTCGTGCCGCGACGCCACCGAATACCGCGCCAGTTCCCGAACCCGTCGCAGACCCCATCAAAACCGTCGAAGAAGCCCCCGCACCGGAACTGGTCTGGGAGTTGCCACCCGAACTCGAACCGATTTCCGCCGTCGCCAGCGAAACCAGCCAACCGCTGCCTGCCGATGTCTGGAATCTCGACGCCGTTACTCCGGAACCACAAAAACCCGCCGAACCCCGTGGCCCGAACCTCATCGAGCGCGGCATCAGTGCTGCGCGCAATTGGCTGTTCGGCGGTAACACCGTGCTGCGCGTCGGCGTGGTGTTGTTGTTTTTCGGTCTGGCGTTCCTGCTGCGTTACGCCACCGAAGGCATGGTCGTGCCGATCGAGTTGCGTTACGCCGGTGTCGCAGCCGCCGCGCTGGGCTTGCTCGCGCTGGGCTGGTGGCTACGCAATCGCAACAGTAATTACGCATTGATGCTGCAAGGCACCGGGATCGCGGTGTTGTACCTGACGGTGTTTGCGGCGATGCGTCTGCATCCGCTGCTCGATCCTTCTGCCGCGCTTGGATTGCTGGTCGCGGTCACGGTGTTCTCGGCGATTCTGGCGATCACCCAGGATGCGCTGGGGCTAGCAGCCGCAGCCGCGTTGGGCGGTTTCGCCGCGCCGATCCTGACCTCGACCGGGGCCGGTAACCATGTCGCGCTGTTCAGTTATTTCGCGTTGCTCAACGCCGGTATTCTCGCCATCGCCTGGTTCAAGGCCTGGCGGCTGCTCAACCTGATCGGCTTCGTCGGCACCTTCGGCATCGGTTTCGCCTGGGGCCTGCGTTCGTATGCGCCGGAGCTGTTGTGGAGCACCGAGCCGTTTCTGATTCTGTTCTTCCTGATGTACCTCGGCATCGGCCTGTTGTTTGCCCGACGCAAATTGCTCGACATGCCCGATGCCCCTGCGGACGTCGACCGTGATGCCTTGCTGCACTGGTCGGCGCGCAAGGGTGATTACGTCGATGGGACGATGCTGTTCGGCCCGCCGATCATTGGTTTCGGTTTGCAGTTTGCGTTGGTGCAGCATCTGGAGTTCGCCGCCGCGTTCAGCGCGCTGGCACTCGGCGTGATTTACATGGCGCTGGCCAAGGTGTTGATGGGTGGCCGCGCGGCGTTGCTGGGCGAAACCTGTCTGGCGCTCGGGGTGATTTTCGCCAGTCTGGCGATTCCGCTGGGGCTGGATGCGCGCTGGACTTCGGCGGCGTGGGCCGTGGAAGGTGCGGGGATTTTCTGGCTCGGTCTGCGTCAGCATCGACCGTTCGCGCGGGCGTTCGCGTTGCTGCTGCAACTGGGCTCGGCGTTGGCGTTTCTCAGTCAATTGCGGGTTGGCGAAAGCAGCCTGCTCGACGGTGCACCGCTCGGCGCGTTGATGCTCGGCAGCGCTTTGCTGTTCAGCTTTTATCAACTGCGCAAGGCCTCGGCGGAGCAGATTTCGCCATGGGAACGCCAAGGCCTGCCAGTGTTGGCCTGTCTGGGCCTGACCTTCCTCTACCTGCTGGCGCCGCTGTTTTTCTTCACGCAGGGCACGGCGATCAGTTGGGCGCTGGCCGGGTTGGTGACGTTGTTCGTCGGCCTGCGGATTCAGTCGCGCACGTTCCTGTTCACCGCGTTCGCCGTGCAATTGCTCGGCGGCGCGTTGTTCCTCTTGCGTCTGCAAGGCGCGGGCGAGGATTCAGCGGCGGTGTTCAGCGCCGGTTGGAGCGGTTTGCTCAGTGCTTCGCTGATTGGTCTGGCGTTGATCGCCGGCATGCTGTTGGCGGCTCGCGATGAAATGGTGCGCAGCGATGTGCGCCTGCTGCGTGGTTTGTCGGTGGTGTTGTTGGCCGGTCTGGTGCTGATCAATCTGGCGGTGCTGTTCGTGCTGCCGTGGCAAACCGCGAGCGCGGTGTGGGCCGCGAGTGGTTTGTTGATCATCTGGCTGAGCCTGTACCTCAAGCAGCGCGTGAGTTTTGTCTTCGGTCTTTTATTGCAGTTGATTGGTGGCGCGGCGTTTCTGTTCGCAGGCCCGGAACTGCTCGGGCCGCTGTCCAGCGAAGGACTGAAACCGCTGGCCCACGGCGGATTCTGGACGCCGCTGGTGCTGGGGCTGGCCGCGATGATCGGTGCGTGGCGCCTGCAACTGGGCAATCACGCTTCCGCGTTCGATGCGTTGAGTTTGCAGCGTTTGTCCGAAGTTTTGCTGGTGTGGGGCGCGGGTTGGTGGGCGCTGGCGTGGGTCAGTGAAGTGCTGCGTTTTACTACGCCGAATCTGCAAGGCACGTTGCTGCTGTTGGTTGCAGCGGTGAGCGTGGCGTTGTGGACGGTGTTGTCGCTGCGCCTGAAATGGCCGGCACTGGGTTTGCTTTGCACCTTGCTGATTCCGGCGGCGGGGCTGGTGTTGCTCGCTGCCTGGCATTCGCGTTATCACCCGGCGGCCGATTTCGGTTGGCTGGCGTGGGCGGCAGTGTTCGCCGTGCATTTCTTCAGTCTGCGCCGCTTGGCGCCGATGTTGCCGGCGCGCGCTTTGAGCACCGCGCATGTGCTCGGCTGCTGGCTATTGATCGGCGTGCTGGCGCTGGAATTGCGCTACGGCCTGCTGTTGTTGTCCGAGCAATACAACGCCTGGCGCTGGTTGGGCTGGGCGATTCTGCCAAGCCTGTATCTGTTGATGGCGGCGGCACCGCGCAATTGGCCGTGGCCGGTCGCAGCGTTTGCCCGCGAGTACCGCTTGTACGCCGCTGCGCCGTTGGCGGTGCTGATGCTCGCGTGGTTCTGGCTGGCGAATGGCGTCAGCGATGGCAATGCCGAACCGTTGCCGTACGTGCCGCTGCTCAACCCGTTGGAGTTGGGTTTGCTGTTCGCGCTGTTCGGCGTTTATGTGTGGTCGCGCAGTGCGGTTTCGCAGTTGTCGATTCGTCAGGACTACGCCGAATACGCGACGCAATTGATCGCCGGGGTTTCGTTGTTCGCCTTCTGCACGGCGTTGGTCACCCGCGCCGCGCACCATTGGGCGGGAATTCCGTTTGAGCTGGATACGCTGCTCGCTTCGATGCTGGTGCAGGCAGGCTTGTCCATCGTCTGGACGCTGATGGCGCTGGGGCTGATGATCGGCGGACATCTGCGTCATCGTCGCGAAGTGTGGCTGATCGGCGCGGCGCTGATTGCGCTGGTCGTGGCCAAACTGATTTTTGTCGAATTGAGCAACCGTGGCGGCCTCGCCCGGATCGTCTCGTTTATCGGCGTGGGCGTGTTGCTGCTGGTGGTCGGCTATTTCGCGCCGCTGCCGCCCAAACGCGTCGACGCTGACCCGGCGGCGGACAAACCGGCCCCGGACACCGAAGGAGTTTCATCTTGAGTCGCATGCTGAATCTGGGTTGGTTGGCGTTGGGCGTGGTGATGGCTGCCGGCGCCCAGGAAAAACCGGCGGACTTCGCCACGCAAGTGCCGCTGTCGGTCAGCGGCGACGGGCCGTGGTATCGCCTCGAACTGCCGCTGAATGTGCAATTGCAGGCGCGCCAGACCGATCTCAGTGACCTGCGCGTGTTCAACGCCGCCGGCGAAGCGCAGGCGTACGCCTTGGCGCGCGAATCGGCACAGACCCGCGATGACGGTCAGTTGCACGAGGTGAAGTGGTTCCCGCTGTACAACGCCGCCGATTCGAATGAACACGTGCCGAACGTGCGCGTGCAGTCGACCACCAACGGCACACTGGTCGAAGTGCAGCCGTCGAGTCAACTGGAGGCGGGCGAGGAAGTGCTGCGCGGTTGGCTGCTCGATGCCAGCGCGATCAAGGCGCCGTTGCAGCAGTTGATCCTCGACTGGACCAGCGAGCGCGATGGCTTTCAGCGTTTCAGCATCGAAGCCAGTGATGACTTGCAGCACTGGCAGCCGTGGGGCGAAGGCCAGGTCGCGCGCCTGACGTTTTCCGATGAGCGCATCGAGCAGCATGAAGTGATGTTGCCGGGGCAATCCGCGCGCTATTTGCGCCTGTTGTGGGATTCGCCGAGTTCGGCGCCGACCATCACCTCGGCACAGTTGAAAAGCAGCGATCCGCGCAACGTTCCGCTGCCGTTGGTCTGGTCGCAAGCGTTGGCTGGCAGCAGCACCAAGGCTGGCGAGTACAGCTGGCAGTTGCCCATGGGGCTGAACGTCGAGCGCGTGCAGGTCGAGCTGAAACAACCGAACAGTCTGGCGCCGGTGACACTGGCCGGGCGCCGCGAAAGCAGCTTGCCGTGGCAGGAACTGAGCAACGGTTTGCTGTATCGCCTGACGCAGAATGGCCAGGATGTGGTGCAGAACGAATTGCAGCTCTACGGGCAAACCGTGCAGCAGTTGAAGTTGACGGTGGATGAGCGCGGCGGTGGTCTGGGTGAGCAGGCGCCGAGCCTGAAATATGCGGTGCGCGCGACCCAGGTGATTTTCCTTGCGCGGGGCGAGGGGCCGTACAGTCTGGCGGTGGGCAATGCGACGGTGAAAACGGCGAATCTGCCGTTGGCGACGCTGATTCCGGGTTTCAAACCGGAGAAGTTGGCGGGGTTGGGTAAGGCTGTGGTTGGGGGGGAAGTGGTGGCGACGCAGACTTCGACGGCGACCACGGCGGCGGTGGCTGAGACCAATTGGAAGAAGATTGGTTTGTGGGCGGTTTTGTTGCTGAGTGTGGTGTTCCTTGGGGCGATGGCGATTAGCTTACTGCGCAAGCCTCCTGCCAATTCCTGAGAATGGCTGGCGCTGCGCGCCATTCGCGAGCAAGCTCGCTCCCACAGTGGATCTGCGTCGTTCAAAAATCCAGTGTGGGAGCGAGCTTGCTCGCGAAGGCGGTTTCTCAATCAATACATAACCGAAGCCGATCACCTTCGTCGGATTTCGGACTACGCTAAATCCGCTACCTGAACTCTCCACCGACAATCACGTCTCATGCAGGCAATTACACCCCAACGCACGTTACCGGGCGTCTTCGCTCGCTACGGTTTCAGACTCCCTGTAAACTGCGCGGGTTTTTAGCCCCCCATTCCACCGGAGCCGTCCATGTCCCGCGTTACCCTGAGTCGCTATTTGATTGAGCAGACCCGCAGCAATAACACTCCTGCCGATCTGCGTTTCCTGATCGAAGTGGTCGCGCGTGCTTGCAAAGAAATCAGCCACGCCGTGTCCAAAGGCGCCCTGGGTGGTGTTCTGGGCAGCATGGGCACTGAAAACGTCCAAGGCGAAGTGCAGAAGAAACTCGACGTGATCTCCAACGAGATCCTGCTCGAAGCCAACGAATGGGGCGGTCACCTGGCCGGCATGGCGTCCGAAGAAATGGACAATGCCTACCAGATCCCGGGTAAATACCCGAAAGGCGCGTACCTGCTGGTATTCGACCCACTGGACGGCTCGTCGAACATCGACATCAACGCCCCGGTCGGCACCATCTTCTCGGTACTGCGTTGCCCGAACGAATACCTGAGCCAGAACGAGCCGCTGAACGAGAAAGCGTTCCTGCAGCCAGGCACTCAGCAAGTTGCCGCCGGTTACGCGATCTACGGCCCGCAAACCATGCTGGTGCTGACCCTCGGCGACGGCGTTAAAGGCTTCACCCTGGATCGCGAAATGGGCAGCTTCGTGCTCACTCACGAAGACATCACCATTCCTGAATCGACCCAGGAATTCGCCATCAACATGTCCAACCAGCGTCACTGGGAAGCCCCGGTACAACGTTACGTTGGCGAGTTGCTGGCCGGTGAAGAAGGTCCGCTGAAAAAGAACTACAACATGCGTTGGGTCGCGGCGATGGTTGCCGACGTACACCGCATCCTGACCCGTGGCGGTCTGTTCATGTACCCGCGCGACAGCCGTGAGCCATCCAAGCCAGGCAAACTGCGTCTGATGTACGAAGCCAACCCGATGTCGTTCCTCGTCGAACAAGCGGGCGGCGCGTCCACCGACGGTCACCAGCGCATCCTCGACATCCAGCCTGAAGGCCTGCACCAGCGCGTAGCGGTGTTCCTCGGCTCGAAAGAAGAAGTCGCACGCGCTACGGCTTACCACAAGGAATAAACCATGACCGCGCCCTGGCAGCCGTTGCTCGATTGGTGGTTCGGACATGCCGAATCCCCAGACGACATTTCGGCTGACAAGGGCAAGTTATGGTTCGGTAAGCGAGACAGCCAAGACCTCGAAGCGCAGACGCGTTTCGGGGTCTTTGTCGATCAGGCCCTGGCCGGCGAATTGGCCGAGTGGACGCAACGTCCCGAAGGTTGGCTGGCGCTGGTGTTACTGCTCGATCAATTGCCGCGAATGATTTTTCGCGACACCCCCAAAGCGTTTTCCGGTGATCTGCGCGCGCAGAAACTCGTCGCCCAAGGCATTGCCGCGGATTTTGATCGGCAGTTGAAACCGATCCAGCGTGTGTTTATTTATCTGGTGTTCGAACACTGCGAAAACCTCGCGGTGCAAAACGAGGCGGTCTCCAAGTTTATCGAACTGGTGGCTGAACAGCCGGAAGCGCAGCGCGCGGTGTTTGCCGATAACCTGGATTATGCCGAACGGCATCAGAAAGTGATCGCGCGGTTTGGCCGGTTTCCGCATCGCAATGCGGTGTTGGGGCGGGAGTCTACGGCGGAGGAGTTGGTGTTTCTTTCCGAACCTGGGTCAAGGTTCTAAGGGCTTGCCCTCACCCTAGCCCTCTCCCGGAGGGAGAGGGGACTGACCGAGGTGTCTGGGCTTGATACATCGACCTGAGATATCGAGTCGAACTCAGGTTTGAACAGCGCGAAGATCTGCTCCCTTTCCCCCTCGCCCCCCTGGGGGAGAGGGCTGGGGTGAGGGGGGTAAGCCCTTGATCTTCAGATCCTGAAACTACCCACCAACTGCTTGAGACGCGCCGCTTGCTGCTCCAGATCCGAGCAAGCCCGCAACGTCGCCTGCAAGTTCTCCACACCTTCCTGATTCAGCGTGTTGATCTCGTTGATATCGACATTGATCGACTCGACCACCGCCGTCTGCTCTTCAGTCGCGGTCGCCACCGACTGGTTCATCCCGTCGATCTCGCCGATACGCTGAGTAACGCTGCCCAAGCGCTCGCCGGCCTGGTTGGCGATGCCGACGCTGCTTTCGCTCTCGCGCTGGCTCTCGGTCATGATGCTCACCGCCTGACGTGCGCCGACCTGCAGTTCTTCGATCATCTTCTGCACTTGCTGCGCCGAATCCTGCGTGCGATGCGCGAGGTTGCGTACTTCATCCGCAACCACGGCGAAACCACGACCGGCCTCACCGGCACGCGCTGCTTCGATCGCGGCGTTGAGTGCGAGCAGGTTGGTTTGCTGCGAGATGCTGGTGATCACTTCGAGAATCTGGCCGATGTTCACCGTGTTGGCGTTCAGGGTTTCGATGTTGCCGCAGGAGTCGCTGATCTTCGCCGACAGCTGTTGCATGGCAGAAATGGTTTTATCCACAACCTGCTGACCATCCACCGCGAGGCTGCGCGCATCGCTCGAATGCTGCGAGGCGAGGGCGGCGTTCTGGGCGATTTCCTGCGCGGCGGCGCCGAGCTGATTGATCGCGGCGGCGACGCTGTTGGTGCGGGTGGCTTGCTGATCCGAGTTGTACATCGACGAGTTCGACGCCGCGACCACGCGCAGGGCGACTTCGTTGACCTGGCCGGTGGCCGAGGACACTTCGCGGATCGAGGTGTGGATGCGCTCAACAAAACGGTTGAACGAAGTGCCCAGCGCGCCGAATTCATCGTTGCCGTGGATCACCAGACGTTTGGTCAGATCGCCTTCACCTTCGGCAATGTCATGCATGGCGCGGCCCATGGTCAGCAGCGGCTGCATCAACACGCGGATGAGCATGCCGAGCAGGGCGATGATGATCACTACGGCGATGACCATGGCGATCAGTGCCGAGGTGCGGAATTCGCTGAGCATGGCGAACGCGGTGTCTTTATCGAGCACCAGCGCCACGTACCAGTCGGCGGATGGCACACCGTTGACGTGGGTGAAAGAGATCAACTGCGTCTTGCCGTCGAACTCGACTTCCTTCAGGCCCGGAGTGACTTTCGGCGCACCGTTCGGGTAGGCCTCGGCGAGGGTCTTGAGCACCAGTTTGCTGTCCGGGTGAATCAGGATCTTGCCGTCGGCACTGACGATGAACGCGTGGCCATGGCCGCCGAAGTTCAGCGAGTTGATGATCGCGCTGACGCTGGTCAGGTCGATGTCGGCACCGGCGACGCCGAGCATCTGCCCTTGGCGCTGCACCGGGGTGGCGACGGTGATCACCAGTTTGCCCGAGGAGGCGGCGATGTACGGTTCGGTGACGATGGTCTGCTGCGCGCTGTTCGCCGCTTTATACCAGCCGCGTGCGCGCGGGTCGTAATCCGGCGCGCGGTTGCCGGCCGGCACGGAGAACATCACGCCGTCGGCACCACCGAAGTAGCTGAGCTGGAAATTGCCGGTGTAGGCGGGCAGGTCGATGATGCGTTTGAGGCTGGCCGGGGCGTTGCCGTCGACTACCACTTGCTGGGACATCGATTGCAGCAATTGAATGCGGCTTTCCAGCCAGGTCTGGATATTGCTGGTGGTCAGGCTGCCCAGTTCCTGCATCGACGCTTCGGTGCTGCTGCTCAGCGCTTCGCGCTGTCGATAGTCGTTGAAGAAAATGAAACAGGCGAACGCAACGGCCACCACGAGGGCGGCAGCCAACAAAATCTTGTGGCTGAATTTCATGTTTCTGGTCATCGAATGAGCTACCGCGAAGGGGCTGATCAAGAAAGGGCGGCAATTTGCCACACAGGGAGGCTTTGCGCTGCTCTTGTTTCGACCGGGCCGCGCCAAAGATTAGGCCTTTTTTGCGAATTGCGACGAAATGCTCAAAAGCGCGACAAAGTGTCTGATTTATCGGCAAAAGCCAGACGAGCGGAGCAATAAATAGGCGCCTCGGGAGGGAACCAGACACCACTTTTCTCTTCTAAGCTTCTGGTTGGCCCCATGCCATCCCCCTTCCGTTCCAGGAGTTACACCATGTCGCTGCGATCTATCGCCCTTTTGTCGTTCTGCGTGCTGTTGGCCGCCTGCGGCAAGATCAATCAGGAAAACTACTCGAAGCTCTCGGCCGGCATGGCCAAGACCGAAGTTGAGACCTTGTTGGGCAAACCGACTGATTGCTCGGGCGCGCTCGGCATGTCCAGTTGCACCTGGGGCGACAAAAACAGCTTTATCAGCGTGCAGTACGCCGGTGACAAAGTGCTGATGTTTTCCGGCCAAGGCCTGAAGTAAACCGGGGCCTCGCGCCCACGGAGAAGAAAAATGAAGCGGTTATTGCTTGTCCTTTTTGCCGGCCTGGTACTGGCCGGCTGCGCCACTTCCGGCGTAGATCCGTTGGCGCCGAAGACCGTCAACAGCGTCAATCTCAAGCGTTACCAAGGGACCTGGTATGAGCTGGCGCGTTTGCCGATGTACTTCCAGCGCGACTGCGCGCAATCCGAAGCGCATTACACCCTCAAGCCTGACGGCAATGTCGCGGTGCTCAATCGCTGCCTGACCCCGCAATGGCAGTGGGAAGAAGTGAAGGGCACGGCTTATCCACAGGTGCCGGGCAAGACCGACAAATTGTGGGTCGAGTTCGATACCTGGTTCTCGCGTCTGATACCGGGTGTGGCGAAAGGCGAATACTGGGTGCTGTACGTCAGCGATGACTACAAGACCGCCATCGTCGGCGACCCGAGTCGCAAGTACATGTGGCTGCTGTCGCGCACGCCGACCGTTAACGGTGTGGTGCGTGAAGAACTGCTGAGCAAGGCGCGTCAGCAAGGCTATGACACCACGCGATTGATCTGGCGAGCGTCGGAACGGCAGATGGCCAAGACTTCTAATTAAGAGCGAAAAGATCGCAGCCTTCGGCAGCTCCTACATGGGAAAGTGTTCACCCTGTAGGAGCTGCCGAAGGCTGCGATCTTTTGCTTTTCTAGCCGAGAAGGTCGCGCAGGACTTGGGTGAACGCGCGGGCGCTGTCCTCTTCCCCGGCATGCCGGCCATCGCGCACAACCCACTGGCCATTGACCAACACATCACGCACCTGACGATCTCCTCCGGCAAACAACCAGCGATTCAAAATCCCGTCACCGCTCGCCGTTGCCAGATACGGATCATTGCCATCGAGCACAATCCAGTCCGCCCGTTTGCCAACCTCCAGCGCACCAATCGCCTGCCCCAAAGCCTGCGCGCCGCCATCCAGCGCCGCGTCATACAGCGTGCGCCCGACCATCGGCTGATCCGCGCCATACAAACGGTTACGCCGCTGATCACGCAGACGCTGGCCGTATTCCAGCCAACGCAATTCTTCCACCACACTCAGCGAGACATGGCTGTCGGAACCGATGCCCATGCGCCCGCCCTGCGCGAGGAAATCCACCGCCGGGAAAATTCCGTCGCCCAGGTTGGCTTCAGTGGTCAGGCACAGCCCGGCGATGGCGCGACTCTTGGCCATCAGCGTGACCTCTTCCGGATTGGCGTGAGTGGCATGCACCAGACACCAGCGCTGATCGACTTCGGCATTCTCGTACAGCCATTGCAGCGGACGCCGACCGCTCCAGCTCAGGCAGTCATCGACTTCTTTCTGCTGTTCGGCGATGTGAATGTGAATCGGGCATTGCTTGTCGCTGGCCGCCAACACTTCGCTGATCTGCTGCGGCGTCACCGCGCGCAACGAGTGGAAGCACAGCCCCAGCGATTGCGATTTTTGCTGCGCCAGTAACGGCTGCAAACGCGACTGCAGATTCAGGTAATTTTCGGTGCTGTTGATAAACCGACGCTGACCATCATTCGGCGTCTGGCCGCCAAAACCGGAGTGGCTGTAGAGCACCGGCAGCAAGGTCAGACCGATGCCGCTTTCACTCGCCGCCTGACTGATACGCAACGCCAGTTCAGCCGGATCGGCGTACGGCTGACCATTGCTGTCGTGGTGCACATAGTGGAATTCGGCGACCGAGGTGTAACCGGCCTTGAGCATTTCGATGTACAGCTGACGGGCGATCACACCGAGCTGATCCGGGCTGATTTTTCCGACGAGGCGATACATCAGATCTCGCCACGTCCAGAAACTGTCGTTCGGGTTGCCGGCCACTTCGGCCAGTCCGGCCATCGCACGCTGGAAGGCGTGGGAGTGCAGATTGGGCATCCCCGGCAGCAACGGCCCGCTCAGTCGTTCGGCGCCATCTGCGGTGGAGTCGGCCTGGATTTGGGTCAGCAAGCCCTCGGCGCTGACCTCAAGACGTACATTGTTGGCCCATCCGTTAGGCAGCAGCGCGCGTTCGGCAAAGAAGGCGGACATGGTTCAGCACCCCATCGTGTGTTATTTGTATATACATATACAGACGTTTGCCTGCCCGGTAAACTCCGGCAAGCTAGCCACTCTCATCCAATGAACAGGGATCAACCGTGCCGACTCCGCCTCCAGTCTCCCCGTTGGCCGCGAACATGGGCGACAGTCCGGCGCCCTTGTACGCCCGCGTCAAACAGATGATCACCCAGCAGATCGACAGCGGAAACTGGCCGCCGCACTACCGCGTGCCGTCCGAAAGCGAGCTGGTCAATCAACTGGGTTTCAGCCGCATGACCATCAACCGCGCATTGCGCGAGATGACCGCCGACGGTCTGTTGGTGCGCATGCAAGGCGTCGGCACGTTTGTCGCCGAACCGAAGAGCCAGTCCGCGCTGTTCGAAGTGCATAACATCGCCGACGAAATCGCCTCCCGTGGCCATCGCCACACCTGCCAGGTGATCACCCTCGAAGAGGAGGCCGCCGGTTCCGAGCGCGCACTGGCGCTGGACATGCGTGAAGGGCAGAAGGTGTTCCACTCGCTGATCGTGCATTACGAAAACGACATTCCGGTGCAAATCGAAGACCGTTTCGTCAACGCGCTGGTCGCCCCGGAATACCTCAAGCAGGACTTCACCCTGCAAACGCCTTACGCCTACCTGAACCAAGTGGCTCCGCTGACCGAAGGCGAGCATGTGGTTGAAGCGATTCTGGCTGAACCGTCCGAATGCAAATTGCTGCAGATTGAGAAGGGTGAGCCTTGCCTGTTGATCCGTCGCCGCACGTGGTCGGGGCGTCAGCCGGTGACCGCTGCACGATTGATTCACCCGGGTTCTCGTCATCGTCTGGAAGGACGCTTTCATAAATGAGTGAAGTGAAGGTTTTACGCGCGGAAGGCTACCCGCGCATGCCGTGGAAAAACGGCGGCGGCAGCACTGAGGAAATAACCCGTGATGCCGGTGCCGGGCTGGATGGTTTCGGCTGGCGCCTGTCGATTGCCGACATCGCCGAGTCCGGTGGTTTTTCCACCTTCGCCGGTTACCAACGAGTGATCACCGTGTTGCAAGGTGACGGCATGACCTTGTGTGTTGACGGTGACGATACGCGGCCGCTGTTACCGCTCGACCCCTTTGCCTTCAGCGGTGAAAGCCAGGTTTCCTGCACGCTGCTCGGCGGTGCGATTCGCGACTTCAACCTGATCTACGCACCGCAGCGTTACAGCGCGCGGTTGCAGTGGCTGGACGGTGAACAGCGGTTTTTCAGCTCGGCGGGGACGGTGCTGGTGTTCAGTGTCAGTGAGTTGCTGGAAGTGCAGGTTGGTCATTCCGCATCGCAACTCGGTCGCCATGATTGCCTGCAACTGGACGGTAACGCCGGACTGGTTGAAGTCACCACCAATGCCGCTTGCTGTGTCATTGAGCTGACGGCGCGCTGATTCAAAAATCTTAAAGATCGCAGCCTTCGGCAGCTCCTACAGGGTGTACCTCAATCCCACTGTAGGAGCTGCCGAAGGCTGCGATCTTTTGCTTTTGGGATGTTCCCAACCCACGCACCAACTTGTTACCGAACGCCCCAGCGTGGCGCAAAACCTCGCTTTCGTAACAATCTCCAACCCCCTCCATCAATACCCTCGAAATATTTCATCCACGCCAGAACCCTTGATTCAGGCGCTCTCCAGCCCTCCCCGCGTTTTTTCTTGAACAGCCCTCCAGCAAGTTGGCCGCTTGATTGCATATGCTTGTATGTACAAGTAAAGACGTATGCGTATGAGTCGTTCGAGACTCTCCGCAGCGTCCACTGATTCGCTTGTCGCGCAGCGAAGCGCACAGGCTGCTTGCCCACTGCCAGGGTTGGTTTGAATTGATCGCTGAGGAGTCTCTTT
The DNA here is from genome assembly GCF_029959385.1 of Pseudomonas sp. PS01303. NCBI lineage: Bacteria > Pseudomonadati > Pseudomonadota > Gammaproteobacteria > Pseudomonadales > Pseudomonadaceae > Pseudomonas > Pseudomonas sp. PS01303. Next base: position 44,517 of record NZ_JASCPK010000021.1, on the reverse strand, counting down.
CGTGACTGATAACAAAATGACTAAGTTTCGCGATGTCGAAATCCGTGCCGCCCGCGGCAACAAGCTCACCGCCAAGAGCTGGCTGACCGAAGCGCCGCTGCGCATGCTGATGAACAACCTCGACCCGGAAGTCGCCGAGAACCCGAAAGAGCTGGTGGTTTACGGTGGTATCGGTCGCGCTGCGCGTAACTGGGAGTGCTACGACAAAATCGTCGAGAGCCTGACCAACCTGAATGACGACGAGACCCTGCTGGTGCAATCCGGCAAGCCGGTCGGCGTGTTCAAGACCCACAGCAACGCCCCGCGCGTACTGATCGCCAACTCCAACCTCGTCCCGCACTGGGCGAGCTGGGAGCACTTCAACGAACTCGACGCCAAAGGCTTGGCCATGTATGGCCAGATGACCGCCGGCAGCTGGATCTACATCGGCAGCCAGGGCATCGTTCAAGGCACCTACGAAACCTTCGTTGAAGCCGGTCGCCAGCACTACAACGACAACCTCACCGGCAAGTGGGTGTTGACCGCCGGTTTAGGCGGCATGGGCGGCGCACAACCGCTGGCGGCAACCCTGGCCGGCGCTTGCTCGCTGAACATCGAATGCCAACAAGTGAGCATCGATTTCCGCCTGAAAAGCCGCTACGTCGACGAGCAAGCCAAAGACCTCGACGACGCGCTGGCACGCATCGACAAATACACCAAAGAAGGCAAAGCGATCTCCATCGCGCTGCTGGGTAACGCTGCAGAAATCCTGCCGGAACTGGTCAAGCGCGGCGTGCGCCCGGACATGGTCACCGACCAGACCAGCGCCCACGACCCGCTCAACGGTTACCTGCCTGCCGGCTGGACCTGGGACGAATACCGCGCCCGCGCCAAGACCGAGCCCGCCGCTGTGATCAAAGCCGCCAAGCAGTCGATGGCCGTGCACGTTAAAGCGATGCTGGAATTCCAGAAGCAAGGCATTCCGACCTTCGACTACGGCAACAACATCCGTCAGATGGCCCAGGAAGAAGGCGTCGAAAACGCGTTCGACTTCCCGGGCTTCGTACCGGCTTACATCCGTCCGCTGTTCTGCCGTGGCATCGGCCCGTTCCGTTGGGCGGCACTGTCCGGCGATCCGCAAGACATCTACAAAACCGATGCCAAGGTCAAAGAGCTGATCCCCGACGACGCGCACCTGCACAACTGGCTGGACATGGCCCGCGAGCGCATCAGCTTCCAGGGTCTGCCGGCACGTATCTGCTGGGTCGGCCTGGGCCTGCGTGCCAAGCTCGGTCTGGCCTTCAACGAGATGGTGCGCAGCGGTGAGCTGTCGGCGCCGATCGTGATCGGTCGCGACCACCTCGACTCTGGCTCGGTGGCTAGCCCGAACCGTGAAACCGAATCGATGCAGGACGGTTCCGACGCTGTGTCCGACTGGCCACTGCTCAACGCTCTGCTGAATACCGCGAGCGGCGCGACCTGGGTTTCCCTGCACCACGGCGGCGGCGTCGGCATGGGCTTCTCGCAGCACTCGGGCATGGTGATTGTCTGTGACGGCACTGACGAAGCGGCCGAGCGCATTGCGCGCGTGCTGCACAACGACCCGGCCACTGGCGTTATGCGCCACGCCGATGCCGGTTACCAGATCGCCGTCGACTGCGCCAAGGAACAGGGTCTGAACTTGCCGATGATCACCGGTAAATAAATGCAAAAGCCCTGTAGGAGCTGCCGCAAGCTGCGATCTTTTGATGTTGGTTTTTCAAGATCAAAAAATCGCAGCCTGCGGCAGCTCCTACAGAGAATCTAACAATCCACAGAGGTTGAATCATGGCTGTCAACACCGATCGTGCAAGCAACAAACCGTTGATCGAAAGGCGTTCGATCGACTACATCCCGGAAGCGGAAAGACACGGTCGTCTGTTCAGCCAATTCACTCTGTGGATGGGTGCCAACCTGCAAATCACCGCAATCGTCACCGGGGCTTTGGCCGTGGTGTTGGGCGGTGATGTGTTCTGGTCGCTGATCGGTCTGTTGATCGGTCAATTGCTCGGCGGTGGCGTGATGGCGCTGCATGCCGCGCAAGGGCCGAAACTCGGTCTGCCGCAGATGATCTCCAGCCGCGTGCAGTTTGGCGTGTATGGTGCGGCGATCCCGATCGTGCTGGTGTGCCTGATGTACCTGGGTTTCACCGCGACCGGCACCGTGCTTTCCGGTCAGGCGCTGGGCCAGTTATTTAACGTCAGCGACAGCGTCGGCATCCTGATTTTCGCCAGCGTGATCGTGGTGGTCACGGTGCTCGGTTATCGGGTGATCCACTGGATCGGCCGCGTTGCCAGTGTGATTGGCGTGATCGCTTTCGTGTTCCTGTTCTGGCGTCTGATGAGCCAGACCGACGTCGGCGCACTCCTGCAAATCCGTCATTTCAGCTGGAGCAGCTTCCTGCTCGCGGTGTCGCTCGCGGCCTCTTGGCAGATCGCGTTCGGCCCTTACGTGGCCGACTATTCCCGTTACCTGCCGAGCAACACCTCGGCGGTGAAAACCTTCTTTGCCGCCGGTGCCGGTTCAGTGGTCGGCGCGCAAGTGGCGATGATCCTCGGCGTGTTCGCGGCGGCTTCGGCCAACGGCCAGTTCGCCGGTCACGAAGTTGCCTACATCGTCGGCCTGGGCGGCACCGGAGCCACCGCTGCGCTGCTGTACTTCAGCATCGCATTCGGCAAGGTGACCATCTCGACGCTGAACTCCTACGGCAGCTTCATGTGCATCGCGACCATCATCAGTGGTTTCAAAGGCCACCTGACCGTTACGCGGATGCAGCGTCTGGTGTTCGTGCTGGTGATCGTTGGTGCGGCGACCTTGATCGCCTTGCTCGGTCAGCACTCGTTCCTCGGTGCCTTCAAGTCTTTCATCCTGTTCCTGCTCGCGTTCTTCACCCCTTGGAGCGCGATCAACCTGGTCGACTACTACTGCATCACCCGTGAGCGCTACGACGTGCCGGCGCTGGCCGATCCGAATGGCCGTTACGGTCGCTGGAACCTGCTCGGCATCAGCGTCTACGTGTTCGGTGTGCTGGTGCAGCTGCCGTTCATCTCCACCAAGTTCTACACCGGCCCGCTGGTGGCGGCCCTCGGTGATGTGGATATTTCCTGGATCATCGGTCTGGTGCTGCCGGCCGTCGTCTACTACGTGTGCGCGAAAAAATGGCACAGCGCAGTACCCGATCAACTGATTCTGCCGGTCGAGCAGAACAGCGTTGTACAACCTAAAACAAGCGGGGCCGGACGCGCTGCGGCGCAGGCCTGATTTGGACGTGGACAGGGCTGGATGCCTCTTGACTGCCGAAAGCCAATTCATGATTAGGAGCGTCACAACAATGAAATCGAACAAGACCCTGCTGACCACATTGCTGTCCATGGGCCTGCTGGCCAGTGCCGGTGCCACCCAGGCTGCGGGCTGGTGCGAGTCGGGCAAACCGGTGAAGTTTGCCGGCCTGAACTGGGAAAGCGGCATGCTGCTGACCGACGTGCTGCAAGTGGTGCTGGAGAAAGGTTACGACTGCAAGGTCGACAGCCTGCCGGGCAATTCCATCACCATGGAAAACGCCCTGAGCAGCAACGATATTCAAGTGTTCGCCGAAGAGTGGGTCGGCCGCAGCGAGGTCTGGAACAAGGCCGAGAAGGCCGGCAAGGTCGTCGGTGTCGGCGCACCTGTGGTGGGCGCTGTGGAAGGCTGGTACGTGCCGCGCTACGTGATCGAAGGCGACGCCAAACGCAAGCTGGAACCGAAAGCACCGGACCTGAAAAACATCGCCGATCTGGGCAAATACGCCGCCGTGTTCAAGGATCAGGAAGAGCCGTCCAAGGGCCGTTTCTACAACTGCCCGGCGGGCTGGACTTGTGAACTCGACAACAGCGAAATGCTGAAAAGCTACGGCCTCGAAAACAGCTACACCAACTTCCGCCCAGGCACCGGCCCGGCGCTGGATGCGGCAGTGCTGTCGAGCTACAAGCGTGGCGAGCCGATCCTGTTCTACTACTGGTCGCCAACCCCGCTGATGGGCCAGGTTGACCTGGTCAAACTCGAAGAAAAACCCGGCGTCGACAAGTCCGTGAGCATCAAGGTCGGTCTGTCGAAAACTTTCCACGACGAAGCCCCGGAACTGGTCGCCGTGCTGGAAAAGGTCAACCTGCCGATCGACCTGCTGAACCAGAACCTGGGTCGCATGGCCAAGGAACGCATGGAGTCGCCAAAACTGGCGAAAATCTTCCTCAAGGAACATCCTGAAGTCTGGCATGCGTGGGTCAGTGACGACGCAGCCAAGAAAATCGACGCGGCGCTGTAGGTCGATACCTCCCGGCCAACCGCGAGGCAGGCCGGGAGATATGCCGTAAACGCTTGATTGAGATTTCTGATTGAGAGCCGCTTATGTTTCCCGAGAGCTTTACCTTTTCCATCGCCGACTGGGTCAACGGTTGGGTCGATTCGCTGGTCACCAATTACGGTGATGTGTTCCGCCATATCTCCGACACCCTGCTGTGGGCCATCGTCAACCTCGAAGGCATGCTGCGCGCAGCGCCGTGGTGGCTGATGCTGGCGATCGTCGGTGTGATCGCCTGGCACGCCACGCGCAAAGTGGTGACCACTGCGGTCATCGTCGGTTTGTTGTTCCTCGTTGGCGCGGTCGGCCTGTGGGACAAACTCATGCAAACGCTGGCGCTGATGATGGTCGCGACGATCATTTCGGTGCTGATCGGCATCCCGCTGGGGATCCTTTCTGCGCGCAGCAATCGCCTGCGTTCGGTGCTGATGCCGCTGCTCGACATCATGCAAACCATGCCAAGTTTCGTGTACCTGATTCCGGTGCTGATGCTGTTCGGCCTGGGCAAGGTGCCGGCGATTTTCGCTACCGTTATCTATGCTGCGCCACCGCTGATTCGCCTGACTGATCTGGGCATCCGCCAGGTTGACGGCGAAGTGATGGAAGCGATCAACGCGTTCGGCGCCAACCGCTGGCAGCAACTGTTCGGCGTGCAACTGCCGCTGGCCCTGCCGAGCATCATGGCCGGGATCAACCAGACCACCATGATGGCCCTGTCGATGGTGGTGATCGCTTCGATGATCGGCGCCCGTGGTCTGGGTGAAGATGTGCTGGTGGGGATTCAGACCCTCAACGTCGGACGTGGTCTCGAGGCCGGTCTGGCGATCGTGATTCTCGCAGTGGTCATCGACCGCATTACTCAGGCGTACGGTCGGCCACGGCATGAGGTGAGCAAATGAGCAACGCAACCGTGAGCAAGATCGAAGTCAAAAACGTCTTCAAGATTTTCGGCAACCGCGCCAAGGATGCGCTGGCCATGGTCGGCCAGGGCAAGACCAAGGATCAGGTGCTGAGCGAAACCGGTTGCGTGGTCGGGGTAAACGACCTGTCGTTGAGCATCGGTACTGGCGAGATCTTCGTGATCATGGGCCTGTCCGGCTCCGGCAAGTCGACGTTAGTGCGTCACTTCAACCGGCTGATTGACCCAACCAGCGGCGCGATCCTTGTCGACGGCGTCGACATCCTGCAATACGACATGGAAGCCCTGCGTGAATTTCGTCGGCACAAGATCAGCATGGTGTTTCAGAGCTTCGGCCTGCTGCCGCACAAAACCGTACTCGACAACGTCGCCTACGGCTTGAAAGTGCGCGGCGAGAGCAAGCAAATGTGCGCAGAACGCGCGCTGCACTGGATCAACACCGTGGGCCTGAAGGGCTACGAAAACAAATACCCGCACCAGCTCTCCGGCGGCATGCGCCAGCGTGTTGGTCTGGCTCGGGCCTTGGCGGCAGACACCGACATCATCCTGATGGACGAAGCGTTCAGTGCGCTGGATCCGCTGATCCGCGCGGAGATGCAGGATCAGTTGCTCGAGCTGCAAAAGACGTTGCACAAGACCATCGTGTTTATCACCCACGACCTTGATGAGGCGGTGCGCATTGGTAACCGCATTGCGATTCTCAAGGATGGGCGGTTGATTCAGGTCGGCACGCCACGCGAGATTCTGCATTCGCCGGCGGATGAGTACGTTGACCGATTCGTTCAGCGGCGTGCGGCAGTAGTCTGAAATGGATTGCCCTTGTGGCGAGGGGATTTATCCCCGTTGGGTGGCGAAGCCGCCCCAAACACTGCATGCGGTGTGCCTGAAACATCCTGGCTGCAGGTTTTGGGGCTGCTGCGCAGCCCAACGGGGATAAATCCCCTCGCCACAGGGTTATCTGCATCAACAGAATTGGTATGAGGTTTTAGATGTCCCAGGCTGAAAAAATCGTTATCACCGGCAGTCCTCTGCGTTGGCAGGACGTGGTTGCTGTCGCCCGTCACGGCGCTCAACTCGAGCTGTCGAGCGACACCTGGACGCGCATCGAAAATGCCCAGGCCATCGTTCAGCGCATCGTCGAAAGTGGCGAGCGCGCCTATGGCGTCAACACCGGTCTGGGCGGTTTGTCCAACGTTTCCCTGCAAGACCAACAACTCAGCCAGCTCTCGCGCAACACTTTGCTCAGCCATGCCTGCGGCGTCGGCCCGGTACTCGCCGACGAGCAGACCCGCGCGATCATCTGCGCCGCGATTCACAACTACAGCCACGGCAAATCCGGGCTGCATCGCCGGGTCGTCGAAGGGCTGCTGGCGCTGCTCAATCGTGGCATCACCCCGCAAGTGCCGTCGCAAGGGTCAGTCGGCTATCTGACGCACATGGCGCACATCGGCATCACGCTGCTCGGCGTCGGCAACGTCAGCTATCGCGGGCAGATTATTTCCGCACAACAAGCATTGGCCGAAGAAGGTCTGCAACCGGTGCAACTCGGCGCGAAAGACGGTTTGTGCCTGGTCAACGGCACGCCGTGCATGACCGGCCTCAGCTGTCTGGCGATTGCCGATGCCAGGCGGCTGGTGCAGTGGGCCGACGTCATCGGTGCGATGAGTTTCGAAGCGCAGCGCGGTCAGATCGACGCCTTCGATGCCGAGATCATCGCGTTGAAACCGCACCCGGGTATGCAGCAGGTCGGCATCAATTTGCGCGCGTTGCTCGACGGCAGTGAAGTGATTGCGTCGAGCAAAGGCATTCGTACGCAGGATGCGCTGAGCATTCGTTCGATCCCGCAAGTACACGGCGCGGCGCGTGATCAACTCGACCATGCGATCAAACAGGTCGAAGCCGAACTCAACGGCTGCACCGACAACCCGTTGCTGCTCGGCACGCCGGATAATTTCCGGGTGATGTCGCAAGCCAATCCGCACGGCCAATCGGTGGCGATGGCGGCGGATTTGCTGGCGATTGCCATGGCTGAAATCGGCTCGATCGCCGAGCGTCGCCTCGATCGTCTGGTCAACCCGCATGTCAGTGGTCTGCCGGCATTTCTGGTGGCCAATCCGGGGGTGAACTCCGGGATGATGATCGTCCAGTACGTCGCTGCGTCGTTATGCGCGGAAAACCGTCAATTGGCGCAACCGGCGGTGCTCGACAACTACATCACTTCCGGCCTGCAGGAAGACCACTTGAGCATGGGCACCAACGCCGCGCTGAAGCTGCATCGCGCGCTGGAAAACTGCACGCAGATCCTCGCCATCGAATATCTGCTGGCGGCGCAGGCGTTTGAATTCCTCAAGGAACAACGCTTCGGCACCGGCACCGATGTCGCCTGGCGACTGCTGCGTGAAACCGTCCCGGCCTACGATCAGGATCGCTGGCTCGCCCCGGATATTGCCGCCGCCGCGAGCGTGTTGAAAAACCCGAATCTGCTGCACAACGTTCTATCGAATTTGCATTGAAAAACTACCCTGCCAGCGTGCCAAGGCGCCGGATGCCCACAAGGCTGAAAGCGACGGATAACGGAATGCTCCGGAGCGAATGGCAAGTTAATAACAAACTCTCAAAAGGAGCATTTAAATGACTGCGCTGAACCTGATTCCCGGCCAACTGAGCCTGGCCCAACTGCGTGACGTCTACCAGAACCCGGTCAAGCTGACGCTCGACAACAGCGCCTCGGCGCAGATCGAAGCCAGCGTCGCTTGCGTCGAGCAGATCCTCGCCGAGAACCGCACTGCCTACGGCATCAACACCGGTTTCGGCCTGCTGGCCTCGACGCGCATCGCCAGCGAAGACCTGGAAAACCTGCAGCGCTCGCTGGTGTTGTCCCACGCCGCCGGTGTTGGCGTGCCGATCAGCGATGAGTTGGTGCGTTTGGTCATGGTGCTCAAGGTCAACAGCCTCAGCCGTGGTTTCTCCGGCATTCGCCGCGTGGTGATCGATGCGCTGATCGCGTTGATCAACGCCGAGGTTTATCCGCACATTCCATTGAAAGGTTCGGTGGGTGCGTCGGGCGATCTGGCGCCGTTGGCGCACATGTCGCTGGTGCTGCTGGGCGAGGGCAAGGCGCGCTACAAAGGCGAGTGGATGGAAGCGGTTGAAGCGCTGAAAGTCGCGGGTCTGACGCCGCTGACGCTGGCAGCAAAAGAAGGCCTGGCGCTGCTCAACGGTACTCAGGTTTCCACCGCGTTCGCGCTGCGTGGGTTGTTTGAAGGTGAAGATTTGTTTGCCGGCGCGTTGGCGCTCGGCGGTCTGACGGTTGAAGCGGTATTGGGTTCGCGTTCGCCGTTCGATGCCCGCATTCATGCGGCGCGTGGCCAGAAAGGTCAGATCGATGCGGCTGCGGCTTATCGTGATCTGCTCGGTGAGCGCAGTGAAGTCTCCGACTCGCATCAGAATTGCGAGAAGGTTCAGGATCCGTACTCGCTGCGCTGCCAGCCGCAAGTCATGGGCGCCTGCCTGACCCAGTTCCGTCAGGCCGCTGAAGTGCTGGCGGTTGAAGCCAACGCGGTTTCCGATAACCCGTTGGTGTTTGCCGCTGAAGGTGACGTGATCTCTGGCGGTAACTTCCACGCCGAACCGGTGGCCATGGCCGCTGACAACATGGCGTTGGCCATTGCCGAAATCGGCTCGCTGAGCGAACGCCGCATCTCGCTGATGATGGACAAGCACATGTCGCAACTGCCGCCGTTCCTGGTGGCCAATGGCGGCGTGAATTCCGGCTTCATGATTGCGCAGGTGACCGCTGCGGCGCTGGCCAGCGAGAACAAAGCGTTGTCGCATCCGCATTCGGTGGACAGTCTGCCGACCTCGGCTAACCAAGAAGACCACGTTTCCATGGCACCGGCGGCGGGCAAGCGTCTGTGGGAAATGGCCGAAAACACCCGCGGGATTCTCGCGGTGGAATGGCTGGCGGCGGTGCAGGGGCTGGATCTGCGTAACGGTCTGAAGACCTCGGCGAAGCTGGAACAGGCGCGAGCGATTCTGCGTAAGGAAGTGCCGTTTTATGAGAAAGACCGGTTCTTTGCGCCAGATATCAATGCGGCGACTGAGTTGTTGGCTTCGCGCTGCCTGACCGAGCTGGTTCCGGCGAAGCTTTTGCCTAGTTTGTAATCCACCCACTGATCGTTCCCACGCTCCGCGTGGGAATGCAGCCCGTGACGCTCCGCGTCACTGGACGCAGAGCGTCCCTTGAGGCATTCCCACGCAGAGCGTGGGAACGATCACCAACCCCAACGGAGGCCAACAGTGAAAACCCTCTGGCAACACTGCCACGTCGCAACCATGGCGCATGGCGTCTACTCGATCATCGAGGATGCGGCCATCGTGACGTCCGGTGCGCACATCGAGTGGATCGGCCCGCGCAATCAACTGCCGTCCGGCGAATACCCGGCGGTCAATGATCTGCAAGGCGCGTGGGTCACCCCCGGCCTGATCGACTGCCACACGCACACGGTGTTCGGCGGCAACCGCAGCGGCGAATTTGAAAAGCGTCTGCAAGGCGTCAGCTACGCCGAAATCGCTGCGTCCGGCGGCGGCATCGCCAGCACCGTGCGCGCGACGCGTGAAGCGACGGAAGACGAGCTGTTCGCCAGCGCCGCCAAACGCCTGAAAAGCCTGATGCGCGACGGCGTGACCACGGTCGAAATGAAATCCGGCTACGGCCTCGATCTGGTCAACGAACGCAAAATCCTCCGGGTCATCCGTCGCCTCGAAAAACAGCTGCCGATCAGCGTGCGCAGCACCTGTCTGGCCGCCCACGCGCTGCCGCCGGAATACAAAGATCGCGCGGACGATTACATCGATCTGGTCTGCAACGAAATGCTCCCCGCGCTCGCCGCCGAAGGTCTGGTCGATGCCGTGGATGCGTTCTGCGAATACCTGGCCTTCTCGCCGGAGCAGGTCGAGCGCGTGTTTATCGCCGCGCAACAACTCGGTCTGCCGGTAAAGCTGCACGCCGAACAATTGTCCTCGCTGCACGGCTCCAGCCTCGCCGCGCGCTACAAGGCGTTGTCTGCCGATCACTTGGAGTTCATGGACGAGGCCGACGCCATCGCCATGGCCGAAGCCGATACCGTCGCCGTGCTGCTGCCGGGCGCGTTCTACTTTCTGCGCGAAACCCAGTTGCCGCCAATGGACGCCCTGCGCAAGCACAAGGTGAAAATCGCCATTGCCAGCGACCTCAACCCCGGCACTTCGCCGGCGCTGTCGTTGCGGCTGATGCTGAACATGGCCTGCACCTGTTTCCGCATGACCCCGGAAGAAGCCCTGGCCGGTGCGACGATTCATGCCGCGCAAGCACTGGGCATGGCCGACACTCACGGTTCGCTGGAAGTCGGCAAGGTTGCGGATTTCGTCGCCTGGCACATCGATCGTCCGGCGGATCTGGCCTATTGGCTCGGTGGTGATCTGGACAAACGCGTCGTCCGTCACGGCGTCGAATCAAGTCTGTAGGAGAGCGGTTGTGGATAAGGTTCTGAACTTCAAACAAGGTCGCGTGCCGCTGCTGATCAGCATGCCGCACGCTGGCGTGCGCCTGACGCCTGCGGTGGAAGCCGGGTTGATCTCTGACGCGAAAAGCCTGCCGGACACTGACTGGCACATTCCGCAGCTGTACGACTTTGCCGAGGAACTGGGCGCGAGCACGTTGGCGGCTGAGTATTCACGATTCGTCATCGATCTGAATCGACCGTCCGACGATAAGCCGCTATACGCCGGGGCGACCACCGGGCTGTATCCGGCGACGTTGTTCGATGGCATTGCGTTGTTCCGCGAAGGGCACGAACCGTCGAAGGAAGAACGCGCGACGTATCTGGAGCAGATCTGGACGCCGTATCACCGCACCCTGCAAGAAGAGCTGGCGCGATTGAAGGCCGAGTTCGGCTACGCGTTGCTGTTCGATGCGCACTCGATCCGTTCGATCATCCCGCACCTGTTCGACGGCAAGCTGCCGGACTTCAACCTCGGCACCTTCAACGGCGCCAGTTGTGATCCGCAACTGGCCAGTCAGCTCGAAGCAATCTGCGCCGGCCACAGCCACTACAGCCATGTGCTCAACGGCCGCTTCAAGGGCGGTCACATCACCCGGCATTACGGCAACCCGGCCGAGAACATCCACGCCGTGCAACTGGAGTTGTGCCAGAGCACGTACATGGAAGAGTTCGAACCGTTCCGCTATCGCGCCGACCTGGCCGAGCCGACGCAAGTCGTGCTCAAGAAACTGCTGCAGGGCTATCTGGCCTGGGCAAAGTCTCACTACACCGGCTGATCCATCCTTGTAGGAGCTGCCGAAGGCTGCGATCTTTTGATCGTTCCCACGCTCTGCGTGGGAATGCCTCTCGGGACGCTCCGCGTCCAGTGACGCGGAGCGTCACGGGCTGCATTCCCACGCAGAGCGTGGGAACGATCAACGATCAGGCTCCGGAGCATGCTCATTGACGTAAATCGGGTTTATGATGCCCAACGGCAGAATAATAGAAGTCCCCCCAAGGGATGACCTCGACCCCTTACGGAGCGCGCAATGCAGACTTTGTTTCCGCAGATCAAACCTCACGCCCGGCACGATCTGGCTGTCGATGACACCCACACGCTGTACGTCGACGAAAGCGGTTCACCCGAGGGTTTGCCGGTTGTGTTCATTCACGGTGGCCCCGGCGCCGGTTGCGACGCGCAGAGCCGGCGCTATTTCGATCCGAATCTGTATCGCATTGTCACTTTCGATCAGCGCGGTTGCGGTCGCTCCACGCCGCACGCCAGTCTGGAAAACAACACCACCTGGGATCTGGTCGCCGACCTTGAGCGCATCCGTAAACATCTGGGCATCGAAAAATGGGTGCTGTTCGGTGGCTCGTGGGGTTCGACGCTGGCACTGGCCTACGCGCAAACTCACCCGGAACGTGTTCATGGTCTGATCCTGCGTGGGATCTTTCTCTGCCGTCCGCAGGAAATCGAGTGGTTCTATCAGGCCGGTGCCAGCCGTCTGTTCCCCGATTACTGGCAGGACTACATCGCGCCGATCCCGCTGGACGAGCGCGACGACCTGCTCAGCGCTTTCCACAAACGCCTGATCGGCAACGACCAGATTGCGCAGATGCACGCGGCCAAAGCCTGGTCGACGTGGGAAGGGCGCACCGCGACCCTGCGGCCGAACCCGCTGGTGGTCGATCGTTTCTCCGAGCCGCAGCGCGCGCTGTCGATTGCACGGATCGAATGCCACTACTTCACCAACAACGCGTTCCTTGAGCCGAATCAGTTGATTCGCGACATGGGCAAGATCGCGCATTTGCCGGGCGTGATCATTCACGGTCGTTATGACGTGATTTGCCCGCTCGACAATGCCTGGGAACTGCATCAAGCCTGGCCGAACAGCGAATTGCAGGTGATCCGCGACGCCGGCCACGCCGCCTCCGAACCGGGCATCACCGATGCACTGGTGCGCGCGGCCGGCAACATGGCGCGACGCCTGCTCGACCTGCCGCCCGAAGAAGCATGAAGGGCCTTTTGCAGCGCGTCAGTCGCGCGCGGGTGGAAGTGGCGGGCGAGGTGGTAGGCGCGGTCGATCAAGGTTTGCTGGTGCTGGTGGCGGTCGAACCCGACGACACGCGTGCCAGCGCCGACAAACTTCTGCATAAGCTGCTTAACTATCGGGTATTCAGCGACGCCGAGGGCAAGATGAACTTGTCCCTGGCGGATGTTGGCGGCGGGTTGCTGCTGGTCTCTCAGTTCACCCTCGCAGCCGACACCAAGAGCGGGTTGCGCCCGGGTTTTTCCAGCGCAGCACCTCCGGCCCTGGGCGAGGAATTGTTCGACTATCTATTAGGCAAAGCGAAACAGATGCATGGCACTGTGGCATCAGGTAGATTCGGCGCGGATATGCAGGTGCACCTGGTCAATGATGGCCCGGTAACCTTCCTGTTACAGACCTGAAAGCGCTTGAAACATCTTTTTAAGGGCGTTTCGACTGAAAACAGGCATTTTTCGCGATAAATACTTGGTTACCCCCGATGCTTTGTCATGCGGGCTACTAGATAATCGCGCGCTACGGGGATCAGCGTTCGTTGGTCCGTTTTGACTTAGGTAGAGACTTGTCCGGAGCCGATTGGGGAATCATTTTGCCCCAGCGGAGTCGGAACAATGCTCGCCAACTTGGCAAGAGTGTTCTGGAAGGTCGGTTTTTCACTGCCGAAAACCCTACAGGCACTTCATCTGGCCGTTGGTTTATTGATCTGTTTTCGGCGAGGGTTGCTCGTGATTGTTAGTCCCTGTAATGCAGCAAAATTGTCTGCCAAACGCATGCGAAGTGCTCTGGTAGCGGGCTCGGCGCTCCTGTGCCTGCTCAGCGCCGGTCAGCTTTGGGCGTTCAATCTTGACGATGTATCGGCCAAGGCAAAAGAGCTGGCCGGGCAGAAGTTCGAAGCCCCGCGCAGCAACCTGCCGAACGAGTTCCGCGACATGAAGTTCGCGGACTATCAAAAAATTCGCTTCCTCACCGAAAAGGCTGAGTGGGCTGATCAGAAGACCCCGTTCAAGTTGTCCTTCTATCACCAGGGCATGCACTTCGACACGCCGGTCAAAATCAACGAAATCACGGCGAACACCGTCGAAGAGATCAAATACGATCCGACCCGCTTCGATTTCGGCGACCTGAAATTCGATCCTAAGGCCACTGAACAACTGGGTTATGCCGGTTTCCGTGTGCTGTACCCGATCAACAAGGCCGACAAGCAAGACGAAATCATGACCATGCTTGGCGCGAGCTACTTCCGCGTCGTCGGCAAGGGTCACACCTACGGTCTGTCGGCCCGTGGTCTGGCGATCGATACCGCATTGCCGTCTGGTGAAGAATTCCCGCGTTTCCGCGAGTTCTGGATTCAGCAGCCGAAGCCGGGCGACAAGCATCTGGTGATCTTCGCCTTGCTCGACTCGCCGCGCGCCACCGGTGCCTATCGTCTGATCCTGCGTCCGGGCAGCGACACCATTGTCGACGTCAAAGCGCAGATGTTCCTGCGTGACAAGGTCGGCAAACTGGGCATCGCACCGCTGACCAGCATGTTCCTGTTCGGCGCCAACCAGCCGTCGAAAGTCCTCAACTATCGTCGTGAACTGCACGACTCCAGCGGTCTGTCGATCCATGCCGGCAACGGCGAGTGGATCTGGCGTCCGCTGAACAACCCTAAACACCTGGCCGTGAGCAACTTCAGCGTCGAAAACCTGCGTGGTTTCGGTCTGCTGCAGCGTGGTCGCGACTTCAGCCACTACGAAGACCTCGACGATCGCTACGACAAGCGTCCAAGCGCCTGGATCGAGCCGAAGGGTGACTGGGGCAAAGGTACCGTTGATCTGGTAGAGATTCCGACCGCTGACGAAACCAACGACAACATCGTTGCGTTCTGGAGCCCGGAAAAAATGCCGGAGCCGGGCCAGCCGCTGGACTTCGCTTACCGCATGCACTGGACGATGGACGAAGCGGCGATTCACGCGCCGGACAGCGCCTGGGTCTCGCAGACTCTGCGTTCGACCGGTGACGTCAAGCAATCGAACCTGATCCGTCAGCCGGATGGCAGCGTTGCTTACCTGGTCGATTTCGAAGGTCCATCGCTGGCGGCCCTGGCCCCGGACGCTGACGTTCGCAGTCAGGTCAGCGTCGGCGACAACGCCGAACTGGTCGAGAACAGCGTCCGCTACAACCCGGAAACCAAGGGCTGGCGCTTGACCCTGCGGATGAAAATCAAAGACGCAGGCAAGTCGACCGAGATGCGTGCCGCACTGGTTCAGCCGGTGGTAACGGCTGATCTGGCCAAGTCGTCGGTACCGGCGTCCAACTCGTCCGTGGCCAAGGCCGACAAGGTTGCCGCCAAGCAACAAGAGAAAGAAGACAAGGAAGCCAAGGCAGCCGAGGCCAAACAGGCTCAACAGGCCGATGCCAAGCCCGCTGCAGATGCCAAGGACAAGGCCAACAAAGACGCCAAGCAGCCTGTAGCTGCGGACGCGGCCCCAGCCACACCGGAATCGGCGCCGACTGAAGAAGTCATCACCGAGACCTGGAGCTATCAGTTGCCTGCCGATGAGTAACTCTCAAGTACAGCCAGAGACTCTGTCCGAGTATCTGGCGCATCTGCCGATGACCGACGAGCAGCGCGCGGAACTCGCGGGCTGCCAGTCTTTCAGCGAGTTGCATGAACGCCTGTCGTCTTCGACGTTCGACGCCCCTGCCGAAGCCGCCCAGGCTTCGGTGGGCAAGCGCCTGACGCTGAGCACGGCTGAAGAGCTGGAAGAAGCGGAAATGCTGGTGCTCGACGCCAGCGGTCGGGTCAGCCTCAAGGCCACCCCGCCGATCCGCCGCACCAAGGTGGTTCCGGAGCCGTGGCGCACCAATATTCTGGTGCGTGGCTGGCGCCGTCTGACCGGTCGCACCAACCCGCCACAGCCGCCGAAGGACGAAAACGTTCTGCCGGCGGCGCGCTGGCGCACCGTTGGTTCGATCCGTCGCTATATTCTGCTGGTGCTGATGCTCGGCCAGACCATCGTCGCTGGCTGGTACATGAAAGGCATCATGCCGTACCAGGGCTGGTCGTTCGTCGATCTCGACGAAGTCCTGCACCAGCCGCTGCTGCAAACCGCCACGCAAGTGCTGCCGTATGCGCTGCAAACCAGCATCCTGATTCTCTTCGGGATTCTGTTCTGCTGGGTGTCGGCCGGTTTCTGGACGGCGCTGATGGGCTTCCTCGAGTTGCTCACCGGTCACGATAAATACCGTATCTCCGGCAAAAGCGCCGGCAACGAGCCGATTGCCAAAGATGCTCGTACCGCGTTGGTAATGCCGATCTGCAACGAAGACGTACCGCGCGTATTCGCCGGTCTGCGTGCTACGTTCGAATCGGTCGCGGCTACCGGTGATCTCGATCGCTTCGACTTCTTCGTCCTCAGCGACAGTAACGACACCGATATCTGTGTCGCCGAGCAACAGGCCTGGCTGGACGTCTGTCGCGAAGCCAAAGGCTTCGGCAAGATCTTCTATCGCCGCCGTCGCCGTCGGGTGAAGCGCAAGAGCGGCAACCTCGACGACTTCTGCCGTCGTTGGGGCGGTGACTACAAGTACATGGTCGTGCTCGACGCCGACTCGGTGATGAGCGGCGAGTGCCTGACCAGTCTGGTGCGCTTGATGGAAGCCACGCCGGACGCCGGGATCATCCAGACCGCGCCGCGTGCGTCGGGCATGGACACCCTGTATGCGCGCATGCAGCAGTTTGCGACCCGCGTATATGGCCCGCTGTTTACCGCCGGTCTGCACTTCTGGCAGTTGGGTGAATCCCACTATTGGGGTCACAACGCGATCATCCGCATGAAGCCGTTTATCGACCACTGCGCCTTGGCGCCGTTGCCAGGTAAAGGGGCGTTCTCCGGTGCGATTCTGTCTCACGACTTCGTTGAAGCCGCGCTGATGCGCCGTGCCGGTTGGGGCGTGTGGATTGCCTACGACTTGCCGGGCAGCTACGAAGAACTGCCACCGAACCTGCTCGACGAACTCAAGCGTGACCGTCGCTGGTGCCACGGCAACCTGATGAACTTCCGTCTGTTCCTGGTCAAAGGCATGCACCCGGTGCACCGCGCGGTGTTCCTGACGGGCGTGATGTCGTACCTGTCGGCGCCGTTGTGGTTCTTCTTCCTGGTGTTGTCGACCGCGCTGTTGGCGGTGAACACGCTGATGGAACCGCAGTACTTCCTCGAACCGCGTCAGCTCTATCCGCTGTGGCCACAATGGCACCCGGACAAGGCGATTGCGCTGTTCTCGACGACCATCGTGCTGCTGTTCCTGCCGAAACTGTTGAGCATCATCCTGATCTGGGCCAAAGGCGCGAAAGAGTTCGGCGGCAAGTTCAAGGTGACCCTGTCGATGCTGCTGGAGATGTTGTTCTCCATGCTGCTGGCGCCGGTGCGGATGATTTTCCACACGCGTTTCGTTCTGGCCGCGTTCCTCGGCTGGGCCGCGACCTGGAACTCGCCGCAACGTGACGACGACTCGACGCCTTGGAGCGAGGCGGTCAAACGCCACGGCCCGCAGACCCTGCTGGGTTTCTGCTGGGCGCTGCTGGTGATCTGGCTGAACCCGAGCTTCCTCTGGTGGCTGGTGCCGATCGTCGGTTCGCTGATGCTGTCGATCCCGGTGTCGGTGATTTCCAGCCGTGTCGGTCTGGGCCTGAAGTCCCGTGACGAGAGCCTGTTCCTCATCCCTGAGGAATACAATCCGCCACAGGCGCTGCTGGCGACTGATCAGTACACCCACGAAAACCGTTACCACGCGCTCAACGACGGCTTCGTCCGCGCGGTGGTCGATCCGCAGCAGAACGCTTTGGCGTGCTCGCTGGCGACTTCCCGTCACGGTCAGGCCGAACCGATCGAATGGCTGCGTCAGGAACGTGTGCGTCACGCGCTGAAGGTTGGCCCTGCCGGGTTGAACAACCATGATCGTCTGCAATTGCTGAGCGATCCTGTTGCCCTGGCGCGTTTGCATGAGCAGGTCTGGGCGGAAGGTCACGCTGAGTGGCTGGACGCATGGCGCGCTTCGGTGAAAGCCGATCCGCATGCGCCGTTGTTGCCATTGCAACCGGTGAGCCTGCAAGCGCAACCGGCCTGATAAAAAGATCGCAGCCTTCGGCAGCTCCTACAGGATTATGTGAACACCTGTAGGAGCTGCCGGAGGCTGCGATCTTTTGCTTTTTAATCCCTCCCCGTAACAACAATTCCCGGCAAAAAGCCTTGTGCAAACGGACGAGTGCGTTAGCATCCGTCCCCGAATTGGCGCGCCCGGGCTTTTTTGCCTGTTTCTGTCGGTTTTTCGCGCCGCACACGCAATGGTTTTGGGGACTTGAAGATGAAGAAGTATCTGTCGATGCTGCTGGTCGGCGTCACGGCACTGGTTGCAGCCAATGCGGCGCAGGCTGGCGCAATCGATGACGCGGTCAAGCGTGGCACGTTGAAAGTCGGTATGGATCCGACCTACATGCCGTTCGAAATGACCAACAAGCGCGGCGAAATCATCGGCTTCGAAGTCGACATTCTCAAAGCCATGTCCAAAGCCATGGGCGTCAAGCTGGAGCTGGTTTCCACCGGCTACGACGGCATCATCCCGGCGCTGATGACCGACAAGTTCGACATGATCGGCAGCGGCATGACCCTGACCCAGGAACGCAACCTGCGCCTGAACTTCAGCGAACCGTTCATCGTGGTCGGCCAGACCCTGCTGATCCGCAAAGAGCTGGAAGGCACCATCAAGTCCTATAAAGACCTGAACACCGCTGACTACCGCATCACCTCCAAGCTCGGCACCACCGGCGAGATGGTTGCCAAGAAGCTGATCTCCAAAGCCAAGTACCACGGCTATGACAACGAGCAAGAAGCCGTGCTCGACGTGGTCAACGGCAAGGCTGACGCCTTCATCTACGACGCCCCGTACAACGTGGTCGCGGTGACCAAGGTCGGCGCCGGCAAACTGGTGTTCCTCGACAAGCCGTTCACCTACGAGCCTTTGGCGTTTGGTCTGAAGAAGGGCGATCACGACAGCCTCAACTTCATCAATAACTTCCTGCACCAGATCCACGAAGACGGCACCTACGATCGCATCCATGACAAGTGGTTCAAGAGCACCGAGTGGCTCAAGGACATGGAATAACGCGCATCCGCTGATCGTTCCCACGCTCTGCGTGGGAACGCATCCTGTGACGCTCCGCGTCACGATCAGTCAGGGACGCAGAGCGTCCCGAGCGGCATTCCCACGCAGAGCGTGGGAACGATCATCCGAGAACCTGCAATGAAACAGAAAAAAGCCCAATGGCCCTGGCACGTCCTCACCGTGCTGGTGCTGGTCGGCCTGGCCGGCGCGTTGTATTACGCGACGTCGCTGATGTCCTACGAATGGCGCTGGAACCGTGTGCCGCAGTACTTCGCCTATCAGGCCGAAGAAACCCAGCGCGCCGCTGACATTTCCACGGTCACCGAACTCGTGCGCAAGGGCAGCAGCGCGCAGGTCACCCTGCGCAACGACGCTGGTGACGAGCAACACCTGACTGTCGACGAGAACAGCCTGCAATTCGCTCAGGGCGACGATGTGGCCGAAGGTGACGTCGTGGGTGTCACTCGCCATTGGGCGGCAGGGCCGCTGTTGTGGGGGCTGTGGACGACGCTTTGGCTGTCGGTAGTGTCCGGGATTCTCGGGTTGCTCATTGGTCTGGTCACCGGCCTGTGCCGTCTGTCGAACAACCCGACCTTGCGCGACCTCTCGACCATCTACGTCGAACTGGTACGCGGCACGCCGCTGTTGGTGCAGATCTTCATTTTCTACTTCTTCATCGGCACGGTGATGAACCTCTCCCGCGAGTTCGCCGGGATCGCTGCGCTGTCGCTGTTCACCGGCGCCTATGTGGCCGAGATCATTCGTTCCGGTGTGCAATCGATCGCCCGTGGCCAGAACGAAGCGGCACGCTCGCTTGGTCTGAGTGCCGGTCAGTCGATGCGCCATGTGGTGTTGCCGCAAGCGCTGAAACGCGTACTGCCACCGCTGGCCGGGCAATTCATCAGTCTGGTCAAAGACACCTCGCTGGTGTCGGTGATCGCCATCACCGAGCTGCTGAAAAGCGGCCGTGAAGTCATCACCACCTCGTTCTCGCCGTTCGAAATTCTGTTCTGCGTCGCCGGCCTGTATCTGTTGATCAACCTGCCGCTGTCGAAAATCGCCAGCCGGCTTGAGCGGAGGCTCGCGCAAAGTGATTGAAGTCCGCGAACTGGTAAAAGTCTTCGACACCCGTGGGCAAGTGGTGCGCGCGGTGGATAACGTCAGCACCACGGTCGCCAAGGGCGAAGTGCTGGTGGTGATCGGCCCGTCGGGTTCCGGCAAGTCGACCTTCCTGCGTTGCCTCAATGGCCTGGAGGAATTTGACTCGGGCTCGGTGAGCATCGACGGCCTGCAACTGGCCGACCCGAAAACCGACGTCAACGCCTACCGCCGCGAAGTCGGCATGGTCTTTCAGCATTTCAACCTGTTCCCGCACATGACCGTGCTGGAAAACCTCTGTCTGGCGCAGAAAGTCGTGCGCAAGCGCGGCAAGAAAGAGCGCGAAGCCAAGGCGATGGAGTTGCTGCAAAAGGTCGGAATTGCACAGAAGGCCAACGAGTTTCCGTCGCGCCTGTCCGGCGGTCAGCAACAGCGCGTGGCAATTGCCCGGGCGCTGGCGATGGAGCCGAAGGTGATGTTGTTCGATGAACCGACTTCGGCGCTTGATCCGGAAATGGTTGGCGAAGTGCTGGATGTGATGAAGAACCTGGCCGTGGAAGGCATGACCATGGTCTGCGTGACCCACGAGATGGGTTTTGCTCGGGAAGTGGCGGATCGCGTGTTGTTCTTCGATCACGGCAAACTGCTGGAAGATGCCGCGCCAGCGGAGTTCTTTGATGCGCCGAAGGATCCGCGCGCCCAGGCCTTTCTGCGTCAGGTCTTGTAGTAACTGATCGTTCCCACGCTCCGCGTGGGAATGCCGCCCGGGACGCTCCGCGTCCCTTTCATGCATGACGCGGAGCGTCACAGGATGCATTCCCACGCAGAGCGTGGGAACGATCTGTGGGGCTTATACCTTGAAGCGCCCGACCAGCATCTGCAGATGTGTCCCCAACCGCGCCAGCTCAACGCTGGACGCCGCGGTTTCTTCACTCGCCGCCGACGTCTGATCCGACACGTCCCGCACATTCAGCACGCTACGGTTGATCTCCTCCGCCACCGCGCTCTGCTGCTCGGCCGCCGCCGCAATCTGCTGGTTCATCGCCTGAATCGCCGACACCGTGCGCGTAATGCTTTCCAGCGAACCACCGGCACGACGGGTCAGCTCGACGCTGCTGTCGGTCAGGGTGCGGCTGTTGTCCATGATCGTCGCCACTTGCTGAGTGCCGTTTTGCAGGCCGACGATCAGCTCTTCGATCTCTTCGGTGGACTTCTGCGTGCGCTGCGCCAGGCTGCGCACTTCATCGGCAACCACGGCAAAACCACGTCCGGCTTCACCGGCACGCGCTGCTTCGATGGCCGCGTTAAGGGCCAGCAGGTTGGTTTGCTGGGCCACGGATTTGATCACGTCGAGGACGCTGCCAATCTTGTCGCTTTCGCGCTTGAGCTCGCCCATGGCTTCGGTGGAGTGACCGACTTCAACCGCCAGACGCTCGATCTGTGCGATGGCTTCGCCAACGACTTTGTCGCCTTCGCGGGCCTGTTGGTCAGCGGCGACGGCGGCTTCGGAGGCTTCCTCGGCGTTGCGCGCGACTTCCTGCACGGTGGCGGCCATTTCGTTCATGGCGGTGGCGACCTGGTCGGTCTCGATCTTCTGATTGTTGACCCCGGCGCTGGTTTGCTCAGTCACGGCCGACAGTTCTTCAGCGGCGCTGGCGATCTGGGTGACGCCGTCGCTGATCCCGCCGATCAGCTCGCGCAGGCCTTGGGTCATGCTCTGCATCGAGCGTTGCAGTTGGCCGAGTTCGTCGCGGCGCTGCGAGACCAGATTGTGGGTCAGGTCGCCCGCGGCCACGCGCTCGGCGACTTTCAGGGTCTGGTTCAGCGGGATGATGATCTGGCGGGTGATCGCCCACGCGGCCAGCAAGCCGAAAGCGATGGCGAGCAGGGTGGCGATGATCAGCATGTTTTTCGCGTGTGCGGCGTCGGTGTCACGCACCACGGTCTGGGAAATGGTCAGTTTTTTACTGGCATCGAGGAGGATATCGCCCTGGGCTGCCATGCGAGCAACGGCGTTACCGCTGGCGGTTTGCGCGTCGCGGAACTGGCCGACGGCGGCGCGATAGGCCTTCATCGACTCGGCGGCTTGCTGCAGGTTGGCAGCGAACTGTTCCGGCAGTTTCGACGGCAGGCTCTCAAGGGATTTCAAAGCATTTTCGATGGCGTCGAGCGCGGGTTGCTCGGCATCGGCCTTGCCGCTGTAGGTGTAACCGCGGACTTGATAGCGCGCCTGTTGCAGCAGCTTGCTCAGGTCTACCACGCTGTTGAATTGCGCGATGCTTTCACTTTGCAGCAGGCCCTTTTCAACTTCCGAGACTTTGGCCACGGCGTTGTCGGCATTCGCGCCGAGTTTGCTGCGCGCGTCTTCGCGGTGCGTGGTCGCCTGGATCATGTCGGCGAAAGCACGTTTGTACTCGGCGACGGCAGCCAGTTGCTGGTCGACCATGGCGATGTCGGCCGGTTGTTCGATCAGCGTACGCGCGGTTTGCAGGCCGCTGTCGAGTTTGCCGAGCATGTCGTTGACCGCGCCCGGGCCTTGTTCGCCACGGCGTGAATCGTAGTCGACGCGGGCCAGACGCAGATCCTTGCTGTACTCATTGAGGCTGGAAATAAACCCGAGCTTGTCGCCCCGGCTGATGATGCCGCTCATGCCGGACCAGCCGGTGAAGGTGATCAACAGCGTCAGCAAAAGCACCAGACCGAAGCCGATACCCAGCTTGCGTTTGACGCTGACATTCCCAAGATTCTCGGCTAACCAACGGTACATGCGACAACTCCCCCGACCCACAATTGGACTTATGGGGAGCGTATCGGCCGGGTGATGGCAATCTGTAACACCATTTGTCCGGGAAGGCCCTGCGCTCTGGATCTGCTGACCTGCCGATTGCCGACCTGCTGATCCGCTGATCCGCTGATCCCGCTGATCTGTAGGAGCTGTCGAGTGAAACGAGGCTGCGATCTTTTGATCTTGCTTATAAAAAAACAACATCAAAAGATCGCAGCCTTCGGCAGCTCCTACACGGGGCGCGGTGTTCGTTTAGAACAGGCGGGCGAGGAGGGCGGTGACGGCGGTTTCTACGCGCAGGATGCGCTCGCCCAGTTGCACCGGTTGCAGGCCGGACTTGGCCAGCAGGTCGATCTCGTAGGGAATCCAGCCGCCTTCAGGCCCGATGGCGAGGGTGACTGGCTCGCTGAGGGCGCGCGGGCACGGCGGATAGTTGCCGGGATGACCGACCAGACCGAGCGTACCTTCGGTAATCGCAGGCAGGCGATCTTCAACGAACGGCTTGAAGCGTTTCTCGATGACGATCTCCGGCAATACCGTATCGCGCGCTTGTTCGAGGCCGAGGATCAGTTGTTCACGGATAGCCGCCGGCTCAAGAAACGGCGTCTGCCAGAAGCTCTTCTCGACCCTATAGCTGTTGACCAGAATCACCTTCGCCACGCCCATGGTCGCTACGGTCTGAAACACCCGACGGAGCATTTTCGGACGCGGCAGCGCAAGCACGAGGGTTAGCGGCAATTTCGCCGGTGGCGGCTGATCGAGGGTGACGCGCAACTCAGCTTCACCTGCGTCCAGCCGCAGCAATTCAGCCGAGCCCATCAACCCGTCAATACGCCCGACGCGCAGGCTGTCACCGACTTCCGAACGGTGAACTTCCTGCATGTGCGTCAGGCGTCGATCACGCAGCACCACACGGTCGGCCGCAATAAAATCGGCCTCTTCGAGCAAAAGCAGGTTCATGCCTGGGTCGCTGGCGGCTGGTCGTTGTGGTCGTCGGCCGGGGTTTCTTCCGGGCGTTCGCGCTTGCTGATCAAACCACCGAACAGAATGCCGATTTCAAACAGCATCCACATCGGCACGGCCAGCAGGGTCTGCGAGAAGATGTCCGGCGGTGTCAGGATCATGCCGACCACGAAGCAGCCGATGATCACGTACGGGCGGATTTTCTTCAGGTATTTGACGTCGACCACGCCGATCCACACCAGCAGCACCACGGCCACTGGAATCTCGAACGCCACGCCGAAGGCGAAGAACAGCGTCATGACGAAATCGAGGTAACTGGCGATGTCGGTCATCATTTCCACGCCGGCCGGGGTGGCGGCAGCGAAGAACTTGAAGATCAGCGGGAACACGAAGTAATAGGCAAACGCCATGCCGGTGTAGAACAGCAGGATGCTGGAGACCAGCAGCGGCACCGCGATGCGCTTCTCGTGCTTGTACAGGCCCGGCGCGATAAAGCCCCAGATCTGATGCAGGATCACCGGGATCGCGAGGAACAGCGAGACCATCATCGTCAGTTTCAGCGGCGTCAGGAACGGCGACGACACGTCGGTGGCGATCATCGTCGCGCCGACCGGCAGGTACTGGCGCAGCGGCGTCGAGACGAAGGTGTAGATCTGCTGGGTGAAGGCGAACAGCCCGGCGAAGATGATGAAGATCGCCGCCACACAACGCAGCAGGCGGGTGCGCAACTCGGTGAGGTGCGAAACCAGCGGCATGTGCTGGTCGTTTTCGGGGAGATCGCTCATGGGGCTCGCGGCGGCAGAGTAGGGTCGTGAGGCGCTGGTGTGATCGGCGCGGCGGTTGGGGATACATGTTCAACCGAGGTTTCTGCAGGCGCGGGCAGCGGTTCTGTCGGCGCTACGACGGCAGCAGGTGCAGGTGCAGGTGTCGGAGCAGGTGCAGCAGCAGCGGGTGCCGTCGGCGCATGAATTGTCTGCTGACCCACATGCTCAACCGACGTTGGCTCTTGCTGAACCGGGTTGAAAATCTTCCGCGCCTCTTGCTCCAGCGACAGAATATGCTCGTTGTGCAGTTGCCGACGGATCTCGTCGGCACCGATTTCACGTTCAACTTCCTGTTTGATCGCGTTGAAGCTGCGCTTCAGCCGTCCGACCCACAGGCCAGCGGTGCGCGCAGCGCCCGGCAGACGCTCGGGGCCCAGCACCAGCAGGGCGACGAGGCCGACGAGCAGCAGTTCAGAGAAGCTGATACCAAACATTAGTCAGTGCTCACACGTCTTTGCGGATCGGCTCTTCGACTTTCTGCGCCTGCACGTCGATGGTGTGCGGCGGGTTGGCCTGAGCGGTGGCTTGCGGCTGCACCGGTGGTACCGGTTGCGCAGGTGTCACGGTTGGATCAGCGGCCGGTTTTTCATCGTCGTTCATGGCTTTGCGGAAGCCCTTGATCGACTCGCCAACGTCGGTGCCGAGGTTTTTCAGTTTCTTGGTGCCGAACACCAACACCACGACTACCAGAATGACGATCCAGTGTTTCCAGTCAAAAATGCCCATGTTGCTGTTCCTCTCTAAAAATTGTTCAGGCGGACGGACGCGAGGCTTTCTCGACGTGTCCGGACAGACCGAAGCGACGATCCAGTTCATCGAGCACAGCCTGCGGATGCTGCCCCAGTTGGGCGAGCATGACCATGCTGTGGAACCACAGGTCGGCGGTCTCGTAGATCACATCGCTGCAGTCGCCGCTGATGGCGGCGTCTTTGGCGGCAATAATGGTTTCGACCGACTCTTCGCCGACTTTCTCCAGAATTTTGTTCAAACCCTTGTGGTACAGACTAGCTACATATGAGCTGTCGGCGGCTGCGCCTTTGCGCTCTTCGAGCACTTCGGCCAGGCGGGTCAGGGTGTCACTCATGTTTGTGTCCTGCGGAATAGATGGCGTGCGGGTCTTTGAGAACCGGATCGACGGTTTTCCAGTCGCCGTTTTCGAAGACACGATAAAAACAGCTTTGACGGCCGGTATGGCAAGCGATGTCGCCGATCTGTTCAACCATCAGGATGATCACGTCGGCGTCACAGTCCAGACGCATTTCATGCAGGGTCTGCACATGGCCGGACTCTTCGCCCTTGCGCCACAGCTTGCCACGGGAGCGTGACCAGTAGATGGCACGGTTTTCCGCGGCGGTCAGTTCGAGCGCTTCGCGGTTCATCCAGGCCATCATCAATACACGTCCGGTCTTGTGATCCTGGGCAATCGCCGGCACCAGGCCATCAGCGTCCCATTTGATCTCGTCCAGCCAGTTTTTCATCTTCAATTCCTGACAGAAGCAGCTTCGAGTTGCGAGCTTCACGCTGCAAGTAAAAGCAGTTGCGGTGTGCTTGTAGCTTCAAGCTTGCAGCTCGCAGCTTATAACTTGCAGCTGATTCGTGCTATCGGCGAACGACCAGATACAAGCCGACTGCCACCATGATTCCCGCCGGCCAATGCCCCAATTCGTTTAGCGGGCCACCGATGGCGAGAATCACCCCGCCGGCCAGATGCGCGCAACCGAGCAGGCGCAGGAACCAGTCGTCCTTGCGTTTATGCCACGGTGGCGGCGGGTCGTAGGCGTGCGGCTGGGACATGCGCTCGAGCAGATCGCGGGCCATATTCGCCAGATGCGGCAACTGCTCAAACTGGCTCTGCACGTTACCGAGCAAGGCTTTCGGGCTGACGCGCTCGCGCATCCAGCGCTCGAGGAATGGCTGCGCGGTATTCCACAGATCCAGATCCGGATACAGCTGACGGCCGAGGCCTTCGATGTTCAGCAGGGTCTTTTGCAGCAGTACCAGTTGCGGCTGCACTTCCATATTGAAACGGCGTGCGGTCTGGAACAGGCGCATCAGCACCTGGCCAAATGAAATATCTTTTAACGGTTTTTCGAAGATCGGTTCGCACACGGTACGGATTGCCGCTTCGAATTCGTTGAGTTTGGTCTCCGCCGGCACCCAGCCCGAATCGATGTGCAATTGCGCCACACGCCGGTAGTCACGCTTGAAGAAAGCGAACAGGTTGCGCGCCAGATAATCCTGGTCTTCCGGGGTCAGGCTGCCGACGATGCCGCAGTCGATCGCGATGTACTGCGGGCTCCACGGATTGACGGTGCTGACAAAAATGTTGCCCGGGTGCATGTCGGCGTGGAAAAAGCTGTCGCGGAACACTTGGGTGAAGAAGATCTCCACGCCACGCTCGGCGAGCATTTTCATGTCGGTGCGCTGATCGGCGAGGGTCGCCAGATCCGTCACCTGAATGCCGTAGATGCGCTCCATCACCAGCACTTTCGGCCGGCACCAGTCCCAATAGACTTGCGGCACATACAACAGCGGCGAACCTTCGAAATTGCGCTTCAACTGGCTGGCGTTGGCCGCCTCCCGCAGCAGATCGAGTTCGTCGTAGATGGTTTTTTCGTAGTCCTGCACCACGTCGACCGGGTGCAGCAGACGCGCGTCGGCCGAGAGCTTTTCAGCGGCGCGGGCGAGGATGAACAGCCACGCCAGATCCTGCGCGATGATCGGTCTCAGGCCCGGACGGATAACCTTGACCACCACTTCTTCGCCGGTTTTCAACTGCGCGGCATGCACCTGCGCCACCGAGGCCGAGGCCAGCGGTTCGACGTCGAAACGGCTGAACACGTCGCTGATTTTCTTGCCGAGCTGTTCTTCGATCAGCTTGATCGACAGCTGCGAATCGAACGGCGGCACGCGATCCTGCAAGCGCATCAGTTCATCGGCGATGTCTTCCGGCAGCAGGTCGCGGCGGGTCGAGAGAATCTGCCCGAACTTGATGAAAATCGGCCCGAGATCCTGCAACGCCAGACGCAAACGCGCGCCCCGGCTCAGATCCAGCGGCTTGCGCGGGAACCAGCGCCACGGCAGCACATAGCGCAGCGCCAGGAGGAACCAGGGCAGCGGCAGATCGAACAGCAGGTCATCGAGACGGTAGCGGATCACGACGCGCTGGATGCGCAACAGACGGCGGACGGCAAGCAGCTTCATGCGTTATCGCTTGGGTCGAGGGATCGGGAAAGGCGCTCGAAGCGCGCCTCGAGACGTTCCAGATCAAGTTTGATCCGGTCCAGTTCACTGAATCGCGCTTCGGCTTCGCGCTGCCCGACGAGGGTGCGCGATTCTTCAGCGAGGTATTCGGCGAGGTTCTGGTTGAGGCTGGCAAATCCTTGTTGATACCAGCGCGCGCGGCTGCGCAAGTGACCGCCAATCAGTTGCGTGGCGACCGGGCCGAGCCAGCGCGAGAGTTCGTACTCCCAGTCCAGCTCAAGGTCTTGCAGCACGCCGGCCAGCTCCAGCAGCACGCCGCTGTCGCCATCGAGCTCGACTTCCGGGGCGTGCAGCACCGCGGTTTTGTCTTTGCTCACGGCCAGTTTGATCAGGCTCGAAGCCGGCGCACGCAGGGTGCAGTCGACACCGGTTTCCCAGTGCGAGGCCAGCATCAGGCCTTCGTCGCTCGGCAAAATGAACA
The DNA here is from genome assembly GCF_029959385.1 of Pseudomonas sp. PS01303. Taxonomy (NCBI): domain Bacteria; kingdom Pseudomonadati; phylum Pseudomonadota; class Gammaproteobacteria; order Pseudomonadales; family Pseudomonadaceae; genus Pseudomonas; species Pseudomonas sp. PS01303. The sequence continues at coordinate 16,169 of NZ_JASCPK010000021.1, read as the reverse complement.
GTTGCAGCGCCGGGGTGCGGCAGTCGACGGCAATCACTTTACCGGTCAAATGCGCCAGCCGCGGCAGCGCCGTGCTGTCGAGACGCAGCACCCGGTTGAGGCCGAGTTCAACGCTGGCGAGCAGCCCGGTGAGTAACATCAGGGCTTGATGCCACGGTGCAGGGCGACGATGCCTGCGGTCATGTTGTGATAGGTCACGCGGTCGAAACCGGCATCGACCATCATCGACTTCAGGGTTTCCTGATTCGGGTGCATGCGGATCGATTCGGCCAGGTAACGATAGCTTTCCGAGTCGTTGGTGATCAGCTTGCCCATCAGCGGCATGAAGGCGAACGAGTAGGCGTCGTAGGCTTTCGACATCAGCGCGTTGGTCGGCTTGGAGAATTCCAGCACCAGCAAACGACCGCCGGGCTTGAGCACACGCAGCATCGAACGCAGAGCGTCTTCTTTGTGCGTGACGTTGCGCAGGCCGAAGGCGATGGTCACGCAGTCGAAATGGTTGTCCGGGAACGGCAGCTTTTCGGCATCCGCCTGAACAAATTCGACGTTGCCGGCGACACCCAGATCCAGCAGGCGGTCACGACCGACCTTGAGCATGGATTCGTTGATGTCGGCCAAAACCACCTGACCGGTCGGGCCGACCAGATGCGAGAATTTTTTGGTCAGGTCGCCAGTACCGCCGGCGATGTCCAGCACGCGGTTACCGCTGCGCACGCCCGACAGTTCGATCGCGAAACGCTTCCACAAACGGTGCATGCCGCCCGACAGAAGGTCGTTCATCAGGTCGTACTTGGCGGCTACCGAGTGGAAAACCTCAGCGACTTTTTCCGCTTTCTGGCTTTCCGGAACGTTTTTGAAGCCGAAGTGAGTGGTGGGTTCGGCATCGCTGCCTTTGCGCTGATCAGTCATATCGCTGTCACCAAAAGAGAATGCGCGACATTCTAATCCCCAAGCCATGCTTTGTCTTGGAATGGCTAAAGGTAAGATGGGTAACCTTCGGGACGATTTGCCGCAGCGGCGGTCAAGATTTACCGACACATCTTTTTCGCCCCATTCAAAAAGCAGGAGTCAATCAATGGCCAAAATCACTGTTGAGCGTGCCCACAACCTGGGTAAGGAAGCCGCCCGCGAGAAGGCCGACAAGCTGGCGCAAAAACTCTCCGATCAATATGGCCTGGAGCCGCAATGGTCGGGCGACACCCTGAACCTCAAACGCTCGGGCGTGAAAGGCGCGGTGCATGTGGCGGACGATTCGATCAAGGTCGACGTCGAGCTGGGCCTGATGATGTCGGCCATGAGCGGCATGATCAAAGCCGAAATCGAAAAAGCCCTCGACAAAGCCCTGGTCTGAACATCAAAAGATCGCAGCCTTCGGCAGCTCCTACAGGGGAATGTGTACCCCTGTAGGAGCTGCCGAAGGCTGCGATCTTTTCGTTCAGGCAACACCGATTTATGTCAGTTGTTAGGGTGCCGTTTCTAATTTTTCTACCTACTTTGTGCCTGAGCCCGACACTTTCGCGGGCAGTTCCTCAAACCTTCTGCGCGTGAGGTGCACCATGGCCAAAGTTATTTTGAAGAAAAAAATCGACGCTTCGACAACCGCTCTGAGCGACGTTAAATCCTATGCCCGCAAGATCTGGCTGGCAGGCCTGGGTGCCTATGCCAAGGTCGGCCAAGAGGGCAGCGACTACTTTCAAGAGCTGATCAAAGCTGGTCAAACTGTTGAAAAGAAAGGCAAAAAAGCCGTCACCGAAAAACTCGAAGCGGCCAACGCCGAGATCGATGAAGCGAAGGGCGAAGTGAGTTCTTTCAAAGGTCGCGTCGAAGTTCAGCTCGACAAGGTCGAGAAGGCGTTCGACTCCCGTGTCGCAAGCGCCTTGAATCGTATCGGCATTCCGTCTAAACATGACGTTGAGACACTCTCTGCTAAGCTCGATGAGCTGACGGCATTGCTCGAACGCGTCGCGCGTAAATCTTAAGGAGAACGGGATGGCTGGTAAAAAGAACACCGATAAAGAAGGCAGCTCGTGGATCGGGAAAGTCGAAGACTACTCCCGCAAAATCTGGCTGGCTGGTTTAGGCGTGTACTCGAAGATCGACACTGACGGCAGCAAGCTCTTCGATACATTGGTCAAAGACGGCGAGAAAGCCGAGAAGCTCACCAAGTCTGCAGTCGGCAAAAAAGTCGATGCCGCCAAGGATTCCGCTTCGTCGGCCAAGTCGCGCATCAGCGGCGTGAAAGATCGCGCACTGGGCAAGTGGGACGAGCTGGAAGGGGCTTTCGACAAGCGCCTGAACAGCGCGATTTCGCGCCTGGGCGTACCGAGCCGCAATGAAGTCAAAGCGCTCAACAGCAAGGTCGACACGCTGACCAAGCAGATCGAAAAACTCACCGGTCTGAAAGCTCAGCCTGTGGCGGCGAAAACGGCTGCGGCAAAACCTGCTGCTAAAACGGCAGCGGCCAAACCTGCTGCTAAAACCGCGGCCAAGCCACTGGTAAAAGCTGCGGCTAAACCTGCAGCAAAAGCAGCGGCCAAGCCGGCAGCGAAAGCCAAAGCCGCCGTTAAACCGGCTGCAAAAACTGCCGCCGCCAAGCCTGCCGCTAAAGCAGCTGCCAAACCGGTTGCCGCTAAGGCCGCTGCGAAACCAGCCGCTAAACCTGCGACAAAAGCAGCAGCCAAACCGGCCGCCAAGCCAGCAGCGAAAACCGCTGCCGCTAAACCGGCTGCCAAGCCTGCGGCCAAACCGGCCGCAGCGAAAAAAACCGCAGTGAAAAAACCGGCCGCGCCGAAAGCCGCAGCGCCGAAGCCAGCAGCACCTGCTGCAGCCAAACCTGCCACCCCGGCAGCTCCGGTAAGCGCGTCGAACTCCGCCGCCGCACCGACTCCAGTGGCAACCCCGACTGCCGCATCGACCCCGTCGACGCCAACCAGTCAGTCCTGATTTTTTCAGGGCAAAACAAAACGCCCGGCCTGTGAAGGTCGGGCGTTTTTGTTTGAAGATTTACCTTGTAGGAGCTGAGCTTGCTCGCGAAGGCGGTGTGTCAGATAACATTTGGATCGCCTGACACACCGCCTTCGCGAGCAAGCTCAGCTCCTACATGTCAGTCATGATCTTCAAGGTATTGCAGGGCCATCCGTTCGGTGGCGACCTTCACCGGCGGCAGCAGGTGCGGTGCCACCAACATCATGATCTGGTACACGACCAAACGAACTTCGCCCTCACGATCCAGAATCCGCTGATAATCGAGCGAAAACAGCAGCGTCATGGTGATCTGTTCCACCAACTGCCCCAACGCCTGGGTATCACTGACCAACTGCCCCGCCGCCTTCAACCTAGCGAGCAACGACGCCAGCGTGCGCTTAAGTGCGTTGAGCAGATGACGTATCCCCTTGGCCAGTTTCGGCAACCGTCCGGCCAGGTTCGACAAGTCCTGAAACAGGAACCGATACTGCGCCAGCCGCTCCACAATCAAATGCAAAAACAGCCAGTAATCCTCCGGTGCCAGTTCCACATCCGAGGGCGGATCGAGCAGCGGCGCCAGTTCATTCTGGAAGCGTTCGAACAGCCCGAGAATCAGCGGTTCCTTGCCGTGGAAGTGGTAGTAGAGGTTGCCCGGGCTGATGCCCATTTCGTTGGCAACTTCCATGGTGGAGACGTTCGGCTCGCCCTTTTCGTTGAACAGTTGCAAAGCACATTCGAGAATCCGGTCGCGGGTTTTCATCCAGTCTTCTTAGAAAAGTTCGGTTAAGCGTCAGCGCACGCGCACGTAGGTACCGGGCGCTGCCTCCATCGGTGGATAGTTCGGGTTGCCGAGGGTGAACGAGGTTTCGTGCTGGGCGCCGGAGCGTTGCTGTATCCATTCCAGCCACTGCGGCCACCAGCTGCCGTCGACGTGTTTGGCGTCGTAGTACCAGGCGCGCGGGTCGCTGCTCATCTTGCTGTTCTCGACGTATGCGGCTTTCGGGTTGCTCGGCGGGTTGAGAATGCTCTGCACATGGCCGCTGTTGGACAGCACAAAGCGTCGGTCACCACCGAGCAGCAAGGTCGAGCGATACACCGCATCCCACGGCGTGATGTGGTCGTTCATGCCGGCGACGCTGAAGCTGTCGACGGTGACTTTCTGTAAGTCGATCGGCGTGCCGCACACCTCAAGTCCACCCGGGTGGGTCAACGGGTTGTGCTTGAAGAAGTCCAGCAAGTCACCGTGAAACGCGGCGGGCAGGCGCGTGTTGTCGTTGTTCCAGTAGAGAATGTCGAAGGCCGGCGGCTCTTTGCCCAACAGGTAGTTGTTGACGAAGTAGCTCCAGATCAAATCGTTGGGCCGCATCCACGCGAAGACCTTGGCCATGTCGCGGCCATCAAGCACGCCTTTCTGATAGGAACGACGCTTGGCCGCTTCGAGGGTTTGCTCATCGGCGAACAGCGTGGCCGAGGTCTCGATTTCACTGTCGAGCAGGCTGACCAGATAGGTCGCACTGGAGACCCGGCGCAGCTGCCGCTTGGCCTGCAAATGTCCTTGCAGGGCGGCGATGGTCAGTCCGCCAGCGCAAGCGCCCATCAGATTGACCTCGCGGGCGCCGGTAATCGCCCGGCAAATATTCATCGCCTCTTCCACGGCTTCGACGTAGGTCGACAGGCCCCATTCGCGATGGCGCACGTCAGGGTTGCGCCAACTGATCATGAAGGTCTGCAATCCGTTTTTCAGCGCGTACTGGACGAAACTGTTGTGCGGGCTGAGGTCGAAAATGTAGTACTTGTTGATCTGCGGCGGCACCACCAATAGCGGCTTGGCGTACTGCTTTTCGCTCATCGGTTTGTACTGGATCAGCTCAAGCATCTCGTTGCGAAACACCACCGAGCCGGTAGTGGTCGCGACGGTTTTGCCGACTTCAAAAGCCTGCTTGGTCACCTGCCGTGGCAAGCCGTCGTTGTGCAATAAGTCATCGAACAAATGACTGAGACCGCGCACCAGACTGTGGCCGCCGGAGTTGAACAGCTCTTTGACCGCCAGCGGATTGAGCAAGGTGTTCGATGGCGCCACCGCGTCGTTGAGCAGGGTGAAGGCGAAGTGCGCGCGGGCGCGGTCTTCCGGGTTCATGTCGCTTTCGTCGATCCAGCTTTTGACCTGTTTCTGCCAGGCCAGATACGCCTGCAGACTACGCCGGTAAAACGGGTTGAGGCTCCACGCAGGGTCAGCGAAACGGCTGTCGTTCGGATTGGTCGGGTGCAGGGTTTCACCGAGCAGGACGCGGCCCAACTGGCCGCCGAGCTTCAAGGCGTGTTTCGCGCTGTGCACCGGGTTACGCAAACCGTGGGCGGCCACGCTGCGCAGGGTCGAGAGCAAGTCGCGACCGCGCAATCCGGTGATCGCACTCTGTGCGTTGATGAACACGGCGGGGCTGGGCACCACGCCCGTCGCTGGTTTGTCGCGCATGACTCAACACTCCTTCGTCTTCAGGCAAAAAACACACTCACCGAACCAGAACACCATAGACGCTGTTACGGGTTGCTGCTTGCGTGGCGTCCTGCCACGAATTGCGGGTAAAGCCCTGCATAAAGCCTGCCGCTGACCTTAGCCGCCGAGCGGTGTCGGGTGCGGGTGCATCACCGCGCGCTGACGCTCCTCCTGGAGGAATTTCATGATGATCGGCGCCACGGCTTCGGCGCGGGTGATCAGGAACAGGTGGCCGTCATCGATGATGTGCAACTGCGCGTTGGGAATGCGCCAGGCGAGCATGCGCATGTTGATCAGCGGGATCAGCGGATCGTCGTCGCCGGCCAGCACCAGCGTCGGCTGATGGATCTTGTGCAGCCAGTGAATGCTCGTCCAGCCGAGGCCGGCGAACAGTTGCCAGTAGTAACCGAGCTTGCCCGCCGAACGCACTTTCGCTGCGTGGCTGGCGGCCAGGGTAGGGTCGCGGCGGAACGAGCCGCCATAGATCAGCGGTGCGATGCGGATCACGTGCGAGGGCTGAATGTAGCGCCGTGGGCTGGCCATCATCCACAACACTTTCGGTTTGCCCGGCACCATCACCGCACCGGCAGCGGTCGCCGCCAGCACCAGTTTCTTGCAGCGCTCGGGGTAGTCGTAGGCGAATTGCTGCGCGAGCGCACCGCCCCACGACACGCCGATGACGTTGACCTGCCCGTAGTCGAGGTAATCGAGCATCCGTGCCGTCAGTTTGGCCAGACCGGGAAAACGGTACGGCCGATTAGGCGTCGAGGAGCCGCCGACACCGGGGACGTCGAAAGCGATCACTTCCAGATCCGGATCCAGCGCCGCGACAAACGGAAACACCAGCTCCAGGTTGGCGCCGATGCCGTTGAAAATCAGCAAGGGCGTCAAGTGAGGCTTGCCGGGGCGTACCGCCGTGCGGAGGGTCTGGCCATCCAGATCGACGGTACGGAATATGAACGGTTGCGGCATGCGTCAGGCCCTTGGAATTAGAGTGGAGCAGCCACAAGCCGCAAGCTTCAAGCAGAACCTGCTCAGCTTGCGGCTTGTAACTTGTGGCTTGCCGCTATCTTTCATGTACGTATGTACCCGGCGAGGCTTCGCCCGCCGGATGTGCCTTGTTGCCCAGTTTCAGTGGGGCCTTTTTCAGGTTGCCCGAGCGTTCGGCCTGCCAGGCCTGCCAGTGCAGCCACCAGGAGTCGGTGTGCTTGGTCGAGTTCTCTTGCCAGTCGTCGGCATTCGCGGCCATTTCTTCGCCGGTCATGTAGCGCGATTTCGGGTTACCCGGCGGGTTCAGAATGCTCTGGATATGCCCGCTGCTCGACAACACGAACTCCACCTTGCCACCGAACAACTGCGCCGACTTGTAGCAGGACTTCCACGGTGTGATGTGGTCGTTGGTGCCGGCCAGCGAGAAGATATCGGCGGTGACCTGCTTGAGGTCGATCGGCGTGCCGCACACTTCCAGTGCATTCGGGCGGATCAGTGGGTTGTTTTTGAACATCTCGATCAGGTCGCCGTGGAACGCCGCCGGCAACCGGGTGGTGTCGTTGTTCCAGAACAGGATGTCGAACACTGGCGGCTCGTTGCCGAGCAGGTAATTATTGACCCAGTAGTTCCAGATCAGGTCGTTCGGGCGCATCCAGGCGAAGACCTTGGTCATGTCTTTGCCTTCGAGCACGCCGGCCTGATACGAATGACGCTTGGCGGTCTCCAGGGTCTGCTCGTCGACAAACAGGGCGACGTCGCTGTCCAGCGTCGTGTCGAGCACGCTCACCAGTAGCGTGAGGGAGTTGACCTTCTTCTCGCCGATCGCCGCGTAGTGGCCGAGCAGGGCGGTGCAGGTGATGCCGCCGGAGCAGGCGCCAAGCATGTTGATGTCTTTGCTGCCGGTAATCGCGGTGACCACGTCGACCGCTTCTTTCAGCGCATCGATGTACGTCGACAGGCCCCACTCGCGCTGCGCCTTGGTCGGGTTGCGCCAGCTGACGATAAACGTCTGCACGTTATTGCGCAGGCAGAACCGCGCCAGACTCTTGTCCGGGCTGAGGTCGAATACGTAGAACTTGTTGATCTGTGGCGGCACCACCAGCAATGGACGCTCGTGGACTTGCTCGGTGATCGGCTTGTACTGGATCAGCTCCAGCACATCGTTGCGAAACACCACTGCGCCTTCGGTCACGCCGAGGCTCTTGCCGACCTCAAATGCGCCCATGTTGACCTGGCTCGGCATGCCGCCGTTGTGCACCAGATCCTTGGCCAGATGCGAGAGGCCGTCGAGCAGGCTCTTGCCACCGGTTTCGAAGAAACGTTTGACCGCTGCAGGGTTGGCCGCCGAGTTGGTCGGGGCCATGGCTTCGGTCATCAAGTTGATCACGAAGTGGCCGCGCGCGATGTCTTTCGGTGAGAGGTTGCTGTCATCAATCCAGGAGTGGAGTTCCTTGCGCCACGCCAGATAGGTTTGCAGATAACGTTTGTAGAGCGGGTTCTGGCTCCACGCAGGATCGGCGAAGCGACGGTCATCGCCGGCCGGTTGCAGTTCGGATTTGCCGAACAACACGTTCTTCAGCTCAAGGCCGAAATGGGTGACGTGCTTGACGCTATGGATCGGTTGTTTGATGGCCTGTTTCAGCACCATACGAGCAGAGGCGAGCAGATCCTTTCCACGTAGCCCAACGACAGGATTAAGCCCCAAGGTGTTTTCCGAGGCTTGGTACTTCAAGTCATCGTTATTCTTGTTACTCATCTACGACGCTCCATTGTCCTGAGACGAGTACCCGGTTTTCTGCTGTGCAGTTCCACAGCCAATGCCAGGTACTACTGCTCGGGTGACCGTTAATTCTGCATAGCTGTTTTACAGTCGTAGTGCACTGCAGGGAACTTGCCAGCTCCATTGGTTACCCGAGTTTAATTTTTTTCGCAAGCGGGCCGATCCTCGGCCTCACAGCGGAGCATTCAAACAGATGAAGTTAGAAAATGCCCTCTAAAGAGCGCGAGGCTCGGACTAGAGCATCAGCTTGACGATCGACTCGTCGGGATCGCGGGTTTTTCCGGCAGCTTTGAGCTCGGCGAGATAATCGGCCCAGAGTGCGTCAAATCGTCGCCCCAGCTCGTAGAGGTATTCCCAGGTGAACAGACCGCTGTCGTGACCGTCGTCGAAGGTCAGTTTCAGTGCGTACTGACCGGCCGGTTCTACTTTGCTCAGACCGACGTGAATCTTGCCGAATTGCAGGATCGGATTGCCGTGGCCTTGAACCTCGGCGGAGGGAGAATGCACGCGCAGAAATTCGGCGGGCAGGGTGTATTCCTCGCCGGACGCGTATTTGAGCGTCAGGGTTTTCGAGGCTTTGTGCAGTTTGATGTCGGTAGGAATCATAAAAACAGCCTTGAGCTGCAAGCAACAAGCGGCAAGCTTAACTCAGCTTGCCGCTTGTAGCTCGGAGCTTGCCGCTTTACAGAATATAACGGGACAGGTCTTCGTTCTCCGCCAATTCGCCGAGGTGGCTGTTGACGTATTCGGCGTCGATCAGAATCGGCTTCTCATCGTGGGTGCTGGCCATGTCGCCGGCGCTGAACGACACCTCTTCGAGCAGACGCTCAAGCAGGGTGTGCAGGCGACGGGCACCGATGTTCTCGGTTTTCTCGTTGACCTGCCAGGCGATCTCGGCGATGCGCTTGATGCCTTCTGGCTGGAACTGAATGTTCAAACCTTCGGTTTTCAGCAGTGCGCAGTATTGCTCGGTGAGCGAAGCGTGAGGTTCGCTGAGGATGCGTTCGAAGTCCGATGGGCTCAGCGCTTTCAGTTCAACGCGGATCGGCAGACGACCTTGCAGCTCAGGCACCAGATCGCTCGGCTTGCTCAGGTGGAACGCACCGGACGCGATGAACAGGATGTGGTCGGTTTTGACCATGCCCAGTTTGGTGTTGACGGTGCAGCCTTCGATCAGCGGCAGCAAGTCGCGCTGCACGCCTTCACGGGAGACGTCGGCGCCGCCGACATTGCCACGCTTGGCGACTTTGTCGATTTCGTCGATGAACACGATGCCGTGCTGCTCAACCGCTTCCAGCGCTTTGGCTTTCAGCTCTTCTTCGTTGACCAGACGCCCGGCTTCTTCGTCACGCACCAGCTTCAGCGCTTCTTTGACCTTGAGCTTGCGCGACTTCTTCTTGCCCTTGCCCATATTGGCGAACAACGACTGCAACTGGTTGGTCATTTCTTCCATGCCCGGTGGCGCGGAGATATCGACGCCGGCCACTTCGGCGACTTCAATTTCGATCTCTTTGTCATCCAGCTGACCTTCGCGCAGGCGCTTGCGGAACAGTTGACGGGTGTTGGAATCGGAACTTGGCGCTTCTTCATTGCTGAAGCCCATGCGTGCCGGCGGCAGCAGCGCGTCGAGGATACGATCCTCGGCAGCGTCTTCGGCGCGGTGGCGAACGCGGGTCATTTCCTGCTCGCGGAGCAACTTGAGCGCCGCGTCGGCCAGATCACGGATGATCGATTCGACGTCACGGCCGACGTAGCCGACTTCGGTGAATTTGGTCGCTTCGACTTTGATGAACGGCGCGTTGGCGAGTTTCGCCAGACGACGGGCGATCTCGGTTTTACCGACACCGGTCGGGCCGATCATCAGGATGTTCTTCGGGGTCACTTCAACGCGCAGCTCTTCAGGCAGCTGCATGCGGCGCCAGCGGTTGCGCAGGGCAATCGCGACGGCGCGCTTGGCATCGTCCTGGCCGATGATGTGGCGGTTAAGTTCGTGGACGATTTCGCGGGGAGTCATGGACATAGTAGTTGACGGTCCTCAAGCAAAAACAAGCCGTGGCACAGGGCCGCGTCAGGCTTATTCAGCGAGATCCTGCTCCTCAATGGTCTGAGTGTGGTTGGTGAATACACAGATGTCGCCGGCGATACCGAGGGCGGTTTCGACGATTTCGCGAGCCGACAGGTCGGTCTTTTTCAGCAGGGCGCTGGCCGCAGCCTGTGCGTAGCCGCCGCCGGAACCCATGGCGATCAGGCCGTCTTCGGGTTCGACCACGTCACCGTTGCCGGTGATGATCAGGGAAGCGTCTTTGTTGGCAACCGCGAGCATCGCTTCGAGGCGGCTCAGGGAGCGGTCGGTGCGCCATTCTTTGGCGAGTTCGACCGCGGCGCGCACCAGGTGGCCCTGATGTTTTTCAAGCTGGCCTTCGAAACGTTCGAAGAGGGTAAAGGCGTCGGCGGTGGCACCGGCAAAACCGGCAATGACCTGACCGTGGTACAGGCGACGAACTTTTTTCGCGTTGCCTTTCATCACGGTGTTGCCAAGAGAAACCTGGCCGTCGCCGCCCATGACGACTTTGCCGTGACGGCGGACTGAAACGATGGTGGTCAAGGGAAGAGTCTCCACACAGCGGGGCGAAAGTGCCTTATGCCCATTCATATGGGGGTGCTGGAGAGGATTTCAAGCATAGCGCGGGAGAGGAGACGAGCGGTGACTAACTGTAGGAGCTGCCGAAGGCTGCGATCTTTTGATCCTGATCTGAAAGCAAAATCAAAAGATCGCAGCCTTCGGCAGCTCCTACAGGAGGTTTGCCTCGCCTGTGGGAGCGGTTTTCTACGGAGGGTCAGCGGCTCTGGCGTTGTTGTAACAACAGATTGCTAAAACCGCTGCCCGCCAGTTGTTTCTGTGCGGTGGTCAGTTGTTCGCGGTTGCTGAACGGGCCGACCAGCACGCGGTACCAGGTTTCATCTTTCACCGTGCCCGATTCAACCGCGACCGCCTGGCCGAGCAGGATGATCTGCGCACGCACTTTGTCCGCGTCCGCCTCTTTGCGGAACGAACCGGCCTGGAGAAAGAACTTGGTCACGGGCGCCGCTTTCACCGGTGGTGCCGGTGGCGGGGTGATCCCGGCCAGCGCCGCCTGAGCACGCGCGGTGTCGATTTTCGCCGCTTCCGCCGGGGTCACCGGAGTGGTCGGCACTTGTGGCGTCGGCAGGGTTTTCTCCGGCACGGCGTCGGGCGGCACGATCACTTCCGATTCCGGCAGCAGGGTGTAGAAGTCGTACTTCGGCTTCACAGGCTGGGTCGGGCTCGGCGGGGTCTTGTTGGCCTCGGCGATCTTCGACGCTTTCTGCTGTTGCGCTTGCTCGACTTTCTCACGCTTGACCGTGTCGCTGCCCTTGCCCGGCTCCAGTTTCATCAGAAACACGATGAACGCGCCGACCGTCAGGCCGATGGCCATCCACAGCCAACCCGGAATCGGTTGCTTCGCAGGAGCTTGGTAACGGCTGGCGCCACGCTTGGGTGCAGGTTTTTTCTTGGCAGCCAACTTACATACGCTCCAGAGTTTCCAGACCCAACAGCTCCAGGCCTTGCTTGAGGGTGCGACCGGTCAGCGCGGCCAGACGCAGACGGCTCTGCATCTGGGCCGGCGTTTCGGCGGCGAGGATCGGGCAGTTCTCGTAGAAGCTGGAGAACAGACCGGCAACGTCATACAGATAAGTGCAGAGAATGTGCGGCGTGCCTTTGTCGGACACGTTGTTCAGCACTTCGCCGAACTGCGCCAGTTTCGCCGCCAGCTCTTGTTCGTGCTCGGCTTCAAGAACGATCTGACCGTCGACTTCGCTGAAATCCTTGCCCAGCTTGCGGAACACACCAGCGACGCGGGTGTAAGCGTAAAGCAGGTATGGCGCGGTATTGCCTTCGAAATTCAGCATCAGGTCGAAATTGAAGCTGTAGTCGCTGGTGCGGTGCTTCGACAAATCGGCGTATTTCACCGCGCCGATGCCGACGACTTTGGCGATGTTGCGCAGTTCGTCCTCGGCCAGTGTCGGGTTCTTCTCTTTAACCAGGTTGTAGGCACGTTCCTGCGCTTCGGTCAGCAGGTCGATCAGCTTCACGGTGCCACCGTCACGGGTCTTGAACGGACGGCCATCGGCGCCGTTCATGGTGCCGAAGCCCATGTGTTCCATCTCCATCGGATGGGTCACAAAACCGGCCTTGCGCGCCACGGCGAAGACTTGCTGGAAGTGCAGGGCCTGACGCTGATCGACGAAATACAGCGCGCGATCGGCTTTCAGTTTGCCACTGCGGTAGCGCACGGCCGCCAAGTCAGTGGTGGCATACAGGTAACCGCCGTCAGCCTTGACGATGATCACCGGCAGCGGGTCGCCATCGGCGTTCTTGAACTCGTCGAGGAACACGCACTGGGCGCCGTTGCTCTCGACCAGCATGCCGGCCGCTTTCAGGTCGTTGACCACGTTGATCAGGTCGTCGTTGTAGGCGCTTTCGCCCATCACGTCGGCCATGGTCAGTTTGACGTTGAGCAGTTCGTAGATCTTCTGGCAGTGCGACAGCGAGATGTCCTTGAACTTCGTCCACAGCGCCAGGCAATCAGCATCGCCGGCCTGCAGCTTGACCACCAGACCACGGGCACGGTCGGCGAATTCTTCGGATTCATCGAAACGTTGTTTGGCGGCGCGGTAGAAGTTTTCCAGATCCGACAGCTCGTCGCTGGTGATCGGGTTTTCCTGCAGATACGCCATCAGCATGCCGAACTGGGTGCCCCAGTCGCCGACGTGGTTCTGACGGATCACTTCGTCGCCGAGGAATTCGAGGACGCGGGCCACGCCGTCGCCAATGATGGTCGAACGCAAGTGGCCGACGTGCATCTCTTTGGCCAGGTTCGGTGCCGACAGGTCGACCACGGTGCGTTGTGCCGGGCCGGCCTTGCGTACGCCAACGTGGGCATCAGCCAAGGCAGCGTCGAGGCGCGAGGCCAAAGCCTGAGTGTTCTGGAAGAAGTTGATGAAGCCCGGGCCAGCGATTTCGGCTTTGGTGACGTTCTCGTCAGCCGGCAGCGCGGCGATGATTTTTTCCGCCAGATCGCGCGGCTTCATGCCCGCAGGCTTGGCCAGCATCATCGCGATGTTGCTGGCGAAATCGCCGTGGGTCTTGTCACGGGCGTTCTCCACCTGAATCGCCGGCGACAGGCCTTCAGGCAACACACCTTCGTTGACGAGTTGGGTGAGGGCTTGTTGGATCAGCTGGCGAATGGTGTCTTTCATGGTCTTCTCTTTCGACCGCAAGCGCGGCGGCGCATCGATGCGCGGGTGGAAAAACTGGGCATTATCCGTTGCGAAGACGGGCTTGCCAACCTTAGCAGGCAGGTTATGGATATGTGGTGACAATTCGACCGCTATCGCCTGTAGGAGCATGGCTTGCCCGCGAAGGCGATCTTCAGGACGCTATCGCTTGTAGGAGCAAGGCTTGCCCGCGAAGGCGATCTTCAAGACGCTATCGCTTGTAGGAGCAAGGCTTGCCCGCGAGGCGATCTTCAAGACGCTATCGCGGGCAAGCCTTGCTCCTACAGATTATGTGATCAATATAAATCGACGGGATCGACATCCAAGGACCAACGCACCGCCCGCCCGCTCGGCATCTGCTCCAGCGCCAACAGCCAACTGGTCAACAATCGGTGCAATGGCGCCCGCGCCGACGCCTGCAACAACAGCTGCGCACGATAACGCCCGGCCCGTCGCTCCATCGGCGCCGGCACTGGTCCGAGCAATTCAATCCCGCTCAGATTCTGCTCCGCCAGCAAGCGCTCCGCCTCGCTGCACGCCTCATCGAGAAACCCTTCCGCCTGCCCCGGCTTGTGCGCCTCAGCGCGCAACAGTGCCAAATGCGCAAACGGCGGCAGCCCGGCCGCACGCCGTTCGCTCAAAGCCTGTTCGGCAAAGGCGAAGTAACCCTGCTCGGTGAGTTGCACCAATAAAGGATGGTCGGCCAGATGCGTTTGAATAATCACCTTGCCCGGCTCTTCCGCTCGCCCGGCGCGCCCGGCCACCTGCACAATCAACTGCGCCATGCGCTCGCTGGCGCGGAAGTCGCCGGAGAACAGCCCGCCGTCGGCATCGAGGATCGACACCAGCGTCACCCGTGGAAAGTGGTGACCCTTGGCGAGCATCTGCGTGCCGACCAGAATGCACGGCTGGCCCTTCTGAATCGTCGCGAACAGCTGATTCATCGCGTCCTTGCGCGAGGTGCTGTCGCGGTCAACGCGCAGCACCGGATAGTCGGGAAACAGAATCGCCAGCCGTTCCTCGGCGCGCTCGGTGCCGGCGCCCACCGGACGCAAATCGACCTTGTTGCACTTGGGGCACTGGCGCGGTGTGCGCTCGACGTAGCCGCAATGGTGGCAGCGCAACTCGCCATAACGCTGATGCACGGTCATCCGCGCATCGCAACGCGAACACTCGGACATCCAGCCGCAATCGTGGCACAGCAATGTTGGGGCAAAGCCGCGACGGTTGAGGAACACCAGCACCTGTTGGCCGTTGGCGAGGGTCTGGCCGATGGCTTGTTGCATCGGCCCGGAAATCCCGCTGTCGAGTGGACGGCTTTTTACATCCAGGCGTAGGAAACGTGGCTGCTTGGCGCCACCGGCACGCTCATTCAGGCGTAGGAGGCCGTAACGTCCGGTGTAGGCGTTGTGCAGACTTTCCAGCGAAGGCGTGGCGGAGCCGAGCACGATCGGGATGTTTTCCTGCCGCGCACGCACCAGCGCCAGATCGCGGGCGTGGTAGCGCAAACCTTCCTGCTGTTTATAAGAGCCGTCGTGCTCCTCGTCGATGATGATCAGGCCGGGATTTTTCATCGGCGTGAACAGCGCCGAACGGGTGCCGATAATAATGTCGGCCTCGCCATCACGGGCGGCGAGCCAGGCTTCGAGACGCTCGCGATCATTGACCGCCGAGTGCAGCAGGGCGATGCGCGCATTGAAACGTTGCTCGAAACGCGCGAGGGTCTGCGGGCCGAGGTTGATCTCCGGGATCAGCACCAGTGCCTGCTTGCCGGCTTCGAGGGTTTCGCGGATCAACTGCAAATAAACTTCAGTCTTGCCGCTGCCGGTAACCCCGGCCAGCAGGAACGCGTGATAACTGTCGAAGCCGGCGCGGATCGCCTCATACGCGGCGCGTTGCTCGCTGTTCAGCGGCAGCTCCGGTTGCGCCAGCCAATGTTCATGGCGCAAGCCCGGTGCGTGACGGCGGATCTCGACTTGCACCAGACCTTTGGCCAGCAGCAGGTCGAGGCTGTCCTTGCTCAACATCAGTTTGCTCAGCAACTGATGGGCGACGCCGTGCGGGTGCTGGGCCAATGTGGCGAGCGCTTCACGCTGACGCGGCGCGCGGGCGATACGCGGATCATCAAGGCTGGCACCGGGGGCGGCTGACCAGAAACGTTCCTGACGCGCCTCGGCCAGTTCGCCCTGACGCAACAGCACCGGCAGCGCCCAGCTCAAGGTGTCGCCGAGGCTGTGCTGATAATACTGCGACGTCCACAGGCACAGCTTGAACAGCGCTGGCGGTAGCGGCGGCGTCGTGTCGAGCAGGGCCAGCGCCGGTTTGAGTTTCTCCACCGGCACTTCGCTGGTGTCGGTGACTTCGACCAGAATGCCGATTATCTCGCGTCGGCCAAACGGTACGCGCAAACGCATGCCCGGCTGCAATTGCTCGCGCAGCACGCCGGCCGGCGCTCGATAATCGAACAGGCGGCGCAGGGGCGAAGGCAAAGCGAGGCGCAGAATGGCGTCGGGCACGCGGGGGGATCTCTATCAACACAAAAAGAAGGCTGAGCGCAGATCAATTGTGGGAGCGGGCTTGCTCGCGAATGCGGCGTGTCAGGCGCTAAATCATTGACTGGCACAACGCATTCGCGAGCAAGCC
>NZ_JASCPK010000219.1:0-6649 GCF_029959385.1 Pseudomonas sp. PS01303 | reverse complement strand
GCTCGCGATAGCGGTGTGTCAGTGAAGTTAATGGTGACTGACACTCCGCTATCGCGAGCAGGCTCACTCCTACAGGGGGTTTGTGGGGATTATTCGCCGGTGGCGATGCCGCGCGCCGGCTCGTTGATCCACTCACTCCACGACCCGGCATACAACGAACCCAACGGATAACCTGCCAGACACAACGCAAACAAGTTGTGACACGCCGTCACCCCGGAGCCGCAATACGCGACCAGATCCGACGGCGAACGATCACCCAGCTTCGCGGCAAAACGCTGCTGCAACTGATCCGCCGGCAAAAAACGCCCGTCGCTGCCCAGGTTATCGGTGAACGCCGCACACTGCGCCCCCGGAATATGCCCGGCCACCGGATCAATCGGCTCAACCTCACCCTTGAATCGCGGCAAGGCCCGGGCATCGATCAAGGTCAACGCTGGCTGGCCGAGACGCTTTTGCAATTTCTCAGCACTGATCAACAAGCCCATGTCCGGCTGACCACTGAAGTTGCCACGAATGACCTCCGGCGCATCCAGACTCAAAGGCAAACCCGCCGCATGCCACGCCTTCAGCCCGCCATCAAGAATAAACACGCCATCACGCTTGCCCAGCCACGCCAGCAACCACCATGCACGCGCCGCATAAGCACCCGGGCCGTCGTCATACAAAACCACGTCACTGTCGTTGTTGATGCCCCACGCTTGCAGCCGCTCGATCAACGCCGCCGGCTCGGGCAGCGGATGACGTCCGGTCACACCCTTGACGACTTTACCGCTGAGATCGCGCTCAAGATCGGCGAAGCGCGCGCCGGCAATGTGCCCCTCGGCGTAGCTGCGCTGCCCATAATCCGGGTCTTCGAGGGCAAAACGACAATCGAGAATCACCAGCCCCGGCTGTTCCTTGCGGGCATCCAAGGCTTGCGGGCTGAGCAACTGCGCAATCGGCATAACGAGCTCCTGTGGAGTTTCAACGGAATGTTTACTTTACGTCTTCGAGGGCCTGGGCCAGCGGTACATAAAACTCGTCGAACAGTGCATTGACCGCATCCCGCGACTCATCAGTGACGAACCCGGCTTCCAGCACCAAGACCTGATACACGCCGCGTTTAACGGCTTGCTCGCTGAGGTGGTTGGAATTCTCGCGGGTGGTGCACAGAAAGCGCACCCACGAGGTCAGGATGATCCACGCGTTGAGGGTCAGCGATTCAATCTGCACACGATCCATCTTGAGGATTCCGGCGGCGACAAAGCCTTCGTAGATCGCCGCGCCCTGAATCACGCAGCGCTGGGAAAAGCGCCGGTAACGCGCGGCCAGCTCCGGGTCGCTGTCGAGCAAATGTTCAAGGTCGCGGTGCAGAAAGCGGTAACCCCACATCGCCGAGAGCAGCTCCTTGAGATAGAAACGCTTGTCCTCGACCGTCGCGGCACGCCCCTGCGGCGGGCGCAGAAAGCTGTCCACCAAGGCTTCGTACTCGCTGAACAGTACCGAGATAATCGCCTGCTTGTTGGGGAAGTGGTAGTACAGGTTGCCCGGAGAAATCTCCATATGGGCGGCAATGTGGTTGGTGCTGATGCTGCGCTCGCCCTGCTGATTGAACAGCTCGAGGCTGTTCTGCACGATGCGCTCGCTGGTTTTTATTCGTGGGGCCATGGCTTGAGCTTTAATTCAGAGTGCGGTGAGGGGCATCTTACGACCTATCCGGAAATGGATAAAACAAAGCTGCACACGGAAGTCATTTGACTTTATAGAGCATAGACTCTAAAAAGTTCATCACTACAATAAATCCGGAGCCTACGATGACTGCCGATATTGCCTACCTGCAAACGCTGCAACAGCCCCTGGAAGAGCTCGATCGGTTATTCGAGGCGCAACGGGCCGCATACGCCGCCAACCCGATGCCGCCCGCCGCGCAGCGCCAGCAATGGCTGAAGTCGTTGCGCGACCTGCTGAGCAATGAACGCCAGGCTTTGATCGAGGCGATCAGCGCGGATTTCAGTCATCGCAGTGCCGACGAAACCCTGCTCGCCGAACTGATGCCGAGCCTGCACGGCATTCATTACGCGAGCAGCCATCTCAAAGGCTGGATGAAGGATTCGCGGCGTAAGGTCGGCGTGGCATTCCAACCGGCTTCGGCGAAAGTCGTGTACCAGCCGTTGGGCGTAGTCGGCGTGATCGTGCCGTGGAATTACCCGTTGTATCTGGCCATCGGCCCGTTGGTCGGCGCGCTGGCAGCGGGCAACCGGGTGATGCTTAAACTCAGTGAATCGACCCCGGCCACCGGGCAGTTGATGAAGGAATTGTTCGCGCGCATCTTCCCCGAAGACTTGGTCTGCGTGGTGCTCGGCGAGGCCGACATCGGCGTGGCTTTCTCCCGCCTGCGCTTCGATCATTTGCTGTTCACCGGCGCCACCAGCATCGGCAAACATGTCATGCGCGCAGCCGCGGAAAACCTGACGCCGGTCACGCTGGAACTGGGCGGCAAGTCGCCGGCCATCGTCTCCCGCGACGTGCCGCTGAAGGACGCCGCCGAGCGCATCGCCTTCGGCAAAACCCTCAATGCCGGGCAAACCTGCGTCGCACCGGACTACGTTTTGGTTCCGGAAGATCGCGTCGGCGGCTTCGTCGAAGCCTATCGCCAAGCGGTGCAGAGCTTCTATCCAACCCTCGCCGATAACCCGGATTACACGGCGATCATCAACGAACGCCAAT
Organism: Pseudomonas sp. PS01303; assembly: GCF_029959385.1. Lineage (NCBI taxonomy): Bacteria > Pseudomonadati > Pseudomonadota > Gammaproteobacteria > Pseudomonadales > Pseudomonadaceae > Pseudomonas > Pseudomonas sp. PS01303. The sequence continues at coordinate 3,943 of NZ_JASCPK010000219.1, read as the reverse complement.
TGGCCCGCCTCAACAGCTACGTCAGCGATGCGACCAGCAAAGGCGCGCTGTTGATTCCGCTGTTCGAACAAGGTCAGGGCCGACGCATGCCGCACAGCGTGCTGCTGAATGTCAGCGACGACATGACCGTGATGCAGGACGAAATCTTCGGCCCGTTGCTGCCGATCGTGCCCTACCGCGATCTGGAGCAGGCATTCGCTTACATCAATCAGCGCCCACGACCTCTGGCTCTTTACTACTTTGGCTACGACAAACGCGAACAAACCCGCGTGCTGCACGAAACCCATTCGGGCGGCGTGTGCCTGAACGACACGCTGCTGCATGTCGCCCAGGATGATATGCCGTTTGGCGGCATCGGCCCTTCCGGCATGGGCCATTACCATGGCCATGAAGGCTTTCTGACCTTCAGCAAGGCCAAAGGCGTGTTGATTAAACAGCGCTTCAACGCGGCCAAACTGATCTACCCGCCGTACGGCAAATCGATTCAGAAACTGATCCAGAAGCTGTTCATTCGCTAATCATTCGTCACCGCCGGGTAATAAAAACAATGCACCCAAGCCTGACCGAAACACCTGCCCTGTCGCGCCGTGGCCTGCTGAAATTCAGCCTCGGTGCCACGGCCTTCCTCGCCACCGCTGGCCTTGGTGCCAGCCTCAGTGGCTGCTCCTCCAGCGTCGCGGCCAACGGCTTCATCAGCTTGCGCGACGGCGATCTGTTGTTTCTGCGCGCGCTGATTCCGGTGATGCTCGACGGCGCCGTGGCTACTGAAAAGATGCCGAGCGCGGTGGATGGCACGCTGAAGACGCTGGACTACAGCCTCGATCACCTGTCGCCGGAAATGCTCAAACTCACTCGCCAGCTGTTCGACGTACTCGGCATGGCTGTCACGCGCGGGCCGCTCACCGGGATCTGGGGCAGTTGGGAAAATGCCAGCGCCGAGGCGATGCGCAACTTCCTCGATCGCTGGGAAAACAGTTCGTTGAGTTTGTTGAAAATGGGGCATAGCTCGTTGCAGCAAATGGTCACGATGGCCTGGTACACCCGCGCGGAATCGTGGGGGCATTGCGGCTATCCCGGGCCGCCTACCGTCTGAGACCGTGTCGCGCCCTTCGCGAGCAGGCTCACTCCTACAGGGGATTGCATTCCAAATGTAGGAGTGAGCCTGCTCGCGATGAGGCCAGCAAAAACAACAAAAACAAGAGAACCTGACCGATGCCTGTACCCGACCCCTTCCGCGAAGGCCTCGCCCGAGGCTGGAAAACCTACAACGGCGCGCAACTCACCGATAACCTGACCCTCGAAGCCGACGTCGCGATCATCGGCAGCGGCGCCGGTGGTGGCACCACGGCGGAAATCCTCAGCGCCGCCGGCTACAAAGTCCTGCTGATCGAAGAAGGCCCGCTGAAAACCAGTTCCGACTTCAAAATGCTCGAAGACCAGGCCTACAGCAGCCTCTATCAGGAAGGCATCGGCCGCATGAGCAAGGACGGTGCGATCACCATCCTGCAGGGCCGCGCGGTCGGCGGCACGACGTTGATCAACTGGACATCGAGTTTCCGCACCCCGGAACCCACCCTTGAACACTGGGCCACCGAGCACAACGTCAAAGGCCACAGCGTTGCCGAGATGGCGCCGTGGTTCGAGAAAATGGAACAGCGCCTCGGCGTCGCCCCGTGGTTGGTGCCGCCCAACGCCAACAACGACGTGATCCGCAAAGGCTGCGAGCAACTCGGCTACAGCTGGCACGTGATTCCGCGCAACGTGCGCGGCTGCTGGAACCTCGGCTACTGCGGCATGGGGTGCCCGACCAACGCCAAACAATCGATGATGGTCACCACCATTCCGGCAACATTGGAAAAGGGCGGCGAACTGCTTTATCTGGCCCGCGCGGAAAAACTGCTGATCAGCGGCGACAAGGTCACCGGCCTGCAATGCGTGGCGATGGATGAGCGCTGTGTCGCGCCGACCGGGCGCACCATCACGGTCAAGGCGCGGCATTACGTGCTGGCCGGTGGCGGCATCAACAGCCCGGCGTTGCTGCTGCGCTCCGATGCGCCGGATCCGCACAAGAATGTCGGCAAGCGTACATTTCTGCATCCGGTGAACATGTCCGCCGCGCGTTTCGACGAGGTGGTCAACCCGTTTTACGGGGCGCCGCAGTCGATCTATTCCGACCATTTCCAGTGGAAGGACGGCACCACCGGGCCGATGGCGTTCAAACTTGAAGTGCCGCCACTGCACCCGGCACTGGCGGCGACGTTGCTCGGTGGTTTCGGCCAGGAGAACGCGCAGCACATGGCCGACCTGCCGCACACCCACGCCATGCTCGCCCTGCTGCGCGATGGTTTTCACCCGGACAGCAGCGGCGGCGCCGTGGAATTACGCGGTGACGGCACACCGGTGCTCGACTATCAGGTTTCGCCCTACGCCTGGGAAGGTTTGCGCAAAGCGTTCCACGTCATGGCCGAGATCCAGTTTGCCGGTGGCGCGAAATCGGTGATGCCGATGCATGCCGACGCGCGTTACGTGAAAACCCTGGCCGAAGCCCGAACGCTGATCGATGGCCTGAGCCTTGAGCTGTACCGCACGCGATTGGGCAGTGCCCACGTCATGGGCGGTTGCGCGATGGGCGAAGAGGCGAAATCGGCGGTCACTGACAGCCTCGGCCGCCATCATCAACTGAGCAATCTGTCGATCCACGACGGCTCGCTGTTCCCCACCAGCATTGGCGCCAACCCGCAGTTGTCGGTGTATGGCCTCACTGCGCAACTGGCGACCGCCCTCGCCGATCGATTGAAAAACCCATGAAAAAACCGATTATTCCCGTCGTCTATAGTGCTTTCTTACCCAACAGGCGACTTTCCCGACCGGGGCGGCTGCGATACCATCCGACTCCCCAACGGACTCCCGCCAGGACGACGCGATGAACCGAGTGTTGTACCCAGGTACCTTCGACCCTATTACCAAGGGCCATGGCGATCTGGTCGAACGCGCCTCGCGCCTGTTCGATCACGTGATCATTGCGGTCGCCGCCAGCCCGAAGAAAAACCCGCTGTTCCCGCTGGAACAACGGGTTGAACTGGCTCGCGAGGTCACCAAACACCTGCCGAACGTGGAAGTGGTCGGTTTCTCGACGCTGCTCGCGCATTTCGCCAAAGAGCAGAACGCCAACGTGTTCCTGCGTGGTTTGCGCGCGGTGTCGGACTTCGAATACGAATTCCAGCTGGCCAACATGAACCGCCAGTTGGCGCCGGACGTGGAGAGCCTGTTTCTCACACCGTCCGAGCGTTATTCGTTCATTTCTTCGACGCTGGTGCGGGAAATTGCTGCGCTGGGCGGCGACATCACCAAGTTCGTCCACCCTGCCGTGGCCGACGCCCTGACCCTACGCTTTAAAAAGTAGGAGCTGCCGAAGGCTGCGATCTTTTGCTTTTGATCGCAGCCACGCACAGCAGTTGATCGCAGCAACGTGCACTGCGCTCGCCAATGCGGCACAATTGCGCGCATTGATTTATAGCGCCCGGGCCTGCCGCCCCGGCTGGAGTTAGCATGTCCCTGATCATCACCGACGATTGCATCAACTGCGACGTCTGCGAACCCGAGTGCCCGAACGCCGCCATCTCCCAAGGCGAAGAGATCTACGTGATCGACCCGAACCTGTGCACCCAGTGCGTCGGCCACTACGACGAACCGCAGTGCCAACAGGTCTGCCCGGTGGATTGCATCCCGCTGGATGAAGCGCATCCGGAGACTGAAGAGCAGTTGATGGAGAAATATCGCATCATCACCGGCAAGGCCTAAGCCTTCAGCGCTCTTTCGGGCCTCTTCGCGAGCAGGCTCGCTCCCACTTTTGAAATGCGTTCCAATGTGGGAGCGAGCCTGCTCGCGAAGAGTCCATCAGCCACACCGCCAACTCCTGATCAGCACACTCGCGCTGCTCCAA